>JANRLT010000049.1 GCA_033762255.1 Pirellulales bacterium
CCCACCTCCCATCTCCCGTCTCCCACCTCCCACCTCCCGTCTCCCGTCTCCCGTCTCCCATCTCCCGTCTCCCGTCTCCCGTCTCCCGTCTCCCGTCTCCCGTCTCCCGTCTCCCGTCTCCCGTCTCCCATCTCCCATCTCCCGTCTCCCGTCTCCCACCTCCCGTCTCCCATCTCCCGTCTCCCGTCTCCCACCTCCCGTCTCCCGTTTAACCGTTCAGCAACAAAAACAGCCCAGGGGAGGTCACCCCTGGGCTGGCGAACATTTCGCATGCGGTCTGCTGGCTTCTGGGTAGCTGTCAGCGTTGTTCCACCGCCAAGTTCACTACGGGGCGTTGCCGCCGGGGATGAACGGTCCGGGGCCGGGGAACGGGGGAGCCACCGGATTGATATAAATATTGCCAATCAGCACCTGTTGCGTGCCGGTTTTGATGTATCGGACCTGGGTCCAACTGTAGTGGTTCTCCAGTTGGGCCAGATTATCCGTGCGGATTCCGTCCAAACGGGTAATCACATCGCCGGGTTGCAGGCCCAAGGCGTTCAGCGGAGAGTCAGGCGCGGGAATCGAAACCAGCCGGACGGCGGTAAAGTTGCCAAACGCGGGGAGGAAAAAGTTTTCCACGCGGAATTGGGCCTTTAACTTGAGGGATGTGTAGGCGGGAGTCCCGGTGGAGGGGTCCAGCAAAGCATATTTCTGAACGGGGTCGTTAGCCAGGGCGGAAGTCGCGCCTAAGCCAAGGCCAGCCACCATCGCCAGAGCCACCATCAAAGCCGCACGAAGGGAAGTAAACATGATCGTAAGTCCTTATAGGAAAGTGAGTTGTGTTTTGCAGTCAGGTATGTCTGACTCGCTTCTGAGATTCCCAGCGGACGCGGACCGCCGCACGGACAGAAAATTCTTGGGAACTTGTTGAAAAAATTTAGAAAGTTAAAGTATTAAACTAGTGTCATAACCACGGGAATTCAGGCGATTTTAATAACCTGAATTTATTTCTTAACACCATTTCGTACGGGGTGGATCTATGACAGAACTTTTTATTTGTGGTCGAAGAGGCGGTGGAGGGGGATTTATCGCGCGCGCGATTGGTCCGTTCCTCGTAACAGAGGCCGTTAACCTGGAAGAGCTGCGCGCGAATGTCCGGGAAGCGGTGGAATGTCACTTTGAGGAAGGCGGTGCCCCTCAACTTTTGCGGTTGCACTTTGTACGGGATGAGTTAATGGCACTATGAGGCTACCACGCGACTTGTCGGGCGCGGAATTGGCGAAATTGCTTGCGTTTTAGGGATACAGCATCACTCACCAAAAAGGTTCTCATCCGCATCCCATAACCACACAACAAGGGGAGCATCATTTAACAACCCTGATCACGATCCACTGCGAATCGGTACCCTGGGACACATTCTTAACGAAGTAGCGACTCACTTTAAACAAAGCGGCCAGCAAGTCTGAGACAATCTTTTTATTGAATGACAATTCTATCTTTATTGTATAATATTCTTTACTGGTATGTATGCTTCCCTGTAGTATTTTTTCTTGGTAGGATTGGCTAACATAGAATCGCTACAGCTTTGTTTATGCAAAGCAAATTGGCAAACAACACGACCACCTCCAACCACAAACATTCATGCCTTACGAAGTTACCCTGATCACTGGCGATGGTACTGGTCCCGAACTGGCCGAGGCCGCCCGCATGTGCGTGGACGCCACCGGCGTGAAAATCAACTGGGACGTGCAAGAAGCGGGTGTGGATGTTATGGCCCGCACCGGCACGCCGTTGCCGGACGCCGTGCTGGAAAGCATCAAACGTACCAAATGCGCGCTCAAGGCCCCCATCACCACGCCGGTCGGCACGGGCTTTCGGTCGATCAATGTCTATCTGCGGCAGGCGTTTGGACTGTATGCCTGCGTGCGCCCCTGCAAAATTTACCCCGGCGTGCGGACCTATTTTGACAAACTGCCGGTGGACCTGGTCATTATGCGGGAAAACACCGAGGACCTGTATGCCGGGACCGAGTTTGAACGGGGCAAGCCCGAAACCGCGGAACTGATCGAATGGATCAACGCCCATAGCCAAACGGGCAAGATCAAGACCCCCCCCGGCGAAACCGGCGTCAGCATCAAGCCCATCAGCGTAAGCGCCAGCGAGCGGATGTTTCGGTACTCGTTTGATTATGCCCGGGCGAATGGCCGCAAGAAAGTCACCGCCGTGCACAAGGCGAACATCATGAAGTTTTCGGACGGCTTGTGGCTGGAAGTCGCGCGGAATGTGGCAAAGGAATATCCCGAGATCGAGTTTGAGGACCGCATAGTCGATAACATGTGCATGCAACTGGTCCAAAAACCCGAACTGTACGACATGCTGGTCCTGCCCAACCTATATGGCGATGTGCTGAGCGACCTGGCGGCGGGGCTGGTGGGGGGCTTGGGCGTGGCACCCGGGGCAAATATCGGCCCCAATGGGGCGGTGTTTGAGGCGACGCACGGCAGCGCGCCCAAGTACAAGGGACTGAACAAAGTCAATCCCACGGCGCTGATCCTGTCAGGCATGCTGATGCTACGCCACCTGGGGGAGCTGGACGCGGCAAATCGACTGGAACAAGCCGTGGCGCGCGTAATTGCCGCTGGCCGGGACGTGACCTACGACCTCAAGGCCGACCGCAACGACCCGACGGCGGTCGGCACGCGGGAAATGGCGGCGGCGGTGTGCGGGGAGTTGTGATCTTGTAAACTATAATGTCAGCATCACTGGAACATGCCTTACCCAGGCATCGCTAAAGCTGGGCATACGCGCAACAACATAGTAAATAAAGTCCAGAGCATACTTTATGGGAATACCATGACTGCCAAACAAAAAATCTTGGACGTCCTGCAACAACGCCTGCCGGAGGAAGCAACCTTTCACCAAGCTATTCAGGAACTCTATACGTGGGCAAATGTGGAAGAAGGATTAGAGCAACTTAAACGTGGTGAGACGATACCCGATGAAGAAGTTTGGCGAATCGTACTCAATTTGAATCCACGCTAATGGCTAGGATTATCTGGTCCAATCGCAGCTTGCAAAATTTATTGGCCATTCGCGATTACATTGCGAAAGATGCACCGGAAACGGCTTTGCGCTTTATAAAAAAGCTCCGTGTTCGAATCCATAAACTCAAAAAATTCCCGTATTCAGGCACGGTGTTACAAGTTCGTGATGGAAGTAAATTACGGGAACTATCTTTTGGTAATTATCGCATCTTGTTTTAATCATCCGATAAACTTGTGGAAATTGTTACCATACAGAGCACATTTACGGATTTTGATCAGGACATTGCTAATGGCTTTTAAAGTCTCATGCAATCTTGTGAAATTGTGTGTGTATTGTGTTGTTCGCTCTTTCATTTACAAGAACTCAACTCGCAGGCGAGTGTATGGACGGACATGCGGAGATTCAAGATG
This sequence comes from Pirellulales bacterium, assembly GCA_033762255.1. Classification (NCBI taxonomy): domain Bacteria; kingdom Pseudomonadati; phylum Planctomycetota; class Planctomycetia; order Pirellulales; species Pirellulales bacterium. The sequence continues at coordinate 3,438 of JANRLT010000049.1, forward strand.
ATCACCAATCAAAAATACTGGTTGCGTTGGAGAAATTGCCCGATGTTGCCACATCTGAAGGCGCACTGGAAGCACTCTTTTTTTTCACCTAATAGAAGCTGGTCAGCAAGATATTAATTCTGACAAGACCCATACCCATGAGGAAATCGAGCATTTTTTTGCCTAGCCCGGTTACTAGAATGCAATGCACTCACTCTAACGAGAAAGCTTGCCAATGATGACCGCAAAACAACGAGTGTTGGCCACTGTCCAAAATCTGCCCGATGACACCACGATTTATGGCTTTATCGAGGAACTCTATGTGCTAGCCAGATTGGAGGAAGGCATTGCCCAGGCAAGTCGCGGGGACTTGATTGCCGACGAAAATGTTTGGGATGAATTCCTAAGTGATGAAGCCTAATCCATCGAATTTTAGGACAAATTGCTGCTTATGGCAAATATATCCCGCTAACATCACTAAAATCGCCAACCCCCACGCCCAAATGCCCGGCTCGGGAATAAACCGCACATTGGCCTTGCGCGCCAGCAGGTCGGCGCGGTTGCCCGTGGTTTGATACACCTCGACGGGGGAGCTGAGCAGGTTTTCTTGCCAGCGAAAGGTCACCGCGCTTTGCGGGGGAAGCTGATAGGTAAAAAATCGCCCTTTCCAATTAAACCGAAAAATTTGCGATTGGCCGGCGTCGTTATACGCGATCAGGGCCAGTGTCTGATCGGGATTGAGAAAGGCCACTGTCTTATTTGCGTTCGTATCGATGCGCACGGCGTCCGGTTGGACAAACTTGGCGATATGCCCCAGCGCGTAGTATTCCTCGTTAAAAGTAATGGCCCCCGTGATGCTATTAATGGTGACCACGCCCCGCGCGCGGTTAAAGCCGCTATCCGCCGTCACGGTATTGCCACCGCCATTATCAAAGGTGATCGTGCGGATCTTGGGCCCGCTGGTTTGATCCAGGGCCAGGTTGAATTTGACAATGGACGAGGCCCAATTGCGCGTCCCCCCCACCACCAGCGTCCGCATGTCGTACATCAGGTCGTTGCCAAAGTTAGAGCCCACCGTGCCGGTCTGCTCGGTAAAAAACGTCGCCTTATCGGGATAGGCGTTATGCACGATCGTCTGGGCGGACACGTCCCCCCCATAGCCATGAAATGCCACCCCATGCACGTACTGCGCGATGGCGGGGTTATTCAGTATGGCCGTGATATTGGTGGAGGGGGCGTTGCCGGTCACGGCGTCGCTCCAATTATGATCGTGCATGACGATTCTGGTCGTTTGCGAAAGATAAGGATTCGTAACGGGATCGTGCGGCAGGGCCGGATTGACCGTGGCCGTGGCAAAGTTTTGACCGATGGCGCGAATAAGATTTCCCTGCTGCGTCGGCGTGAGGGTCATGGCCGGATAGGCAAAGCCGCCGTTGAAATAAGGCTCGTTTTGCGGCGTAACGTAGTCGATCTGAAGGCCCTGGGCCGCGTAGGCCTGCACATATTTGGCAAAGTAGTTGGCGTAGGCGGGGATCGTTTGGCTATTGTTATTGAGCGTGCCGGCGTACAACGTCTGGTTGACGCCGGGTTGCGGGACGATGTTTCCCGCTGTGCCGGCTTTCATCCAGCCGGGGGCCGTCCAGGGGGAACCCATGATCCGCAGCGCGGGATTATGTGATTGAGCGCTTTGTAACAACGACACCAACGAGACATTGGAGTTAGGGTAAAGCGCCAGATCTCCATTGATGTTAAACTGCGTCATGGCGTAATCGCCCAACGTGTCGTTATAGGTGTAATCCGCCCGGCGAAAATCGCTCACGCCCATCGGTTGCCGCAAAAAGCTGAGTCCGGCCCCCGCGGCGGGATCAAAGAGTGCCCGCATGAGATTTTCGCGGGCGGTGGGATTGAGCGTGGCCAAAGCCGCGCCGGCTGAATCCGTCAATGACGCCCCAAAACCAGCCATTCGCTGATACGTTTGGTTTTGATTGATTGTCACCTGGGTTTGGGCGTTGGCGGTAATTACGATTAACGCCCAGGCACAGACTGCCGAGGCGAAATAGCAAGCATTTTTTTTAGGCCCAGATACGCCGCGAATAAAGCCTTGAAACATAAAAATTTCCCCAGTTGAAGATCGGGTTGATAACGTTCAAGTTGTCTTGGCAGTATAAATAATGGTCCGCGGGCCGATTGTCACAGCGGCGCAACAACGACTCGGGCGACCGCATTAAAATTAGCTTCGGCGGCGGATGTTACAGTTAATTACTTTGCCCCGTTACTCATCGCGCGCCAGAGCATAGTTCGCAAAGCTCGCCAGTTGGTTCCGAAAAAAATTTGGCATCCACCAAAAATTTTCTCCGCACGTGCAGTTCTAGTCCTCTAGAATCGCGGATTGTTAAGATATTGTTAGCAATTCGCGCTCGCGTGTTAATCTTCAATTCGAGGGGTAACTTTTTTTGGAGGGGAGGATCGATCAATACTTGCTATTAAAAAAATTTTCACCTACAACACCGTTATCTTATCAGCCCCCTTCATTGCTTACACATTCAACATGAAATTCCACTCCTTCCCGTGGCTGCTGTCGATCATAATTGCTTTAAGTTTTTGCCGGGAAATCTCCACCACAGCGGCGGATCATCCGACCAAGACCAAATACGTCCTGTGGGTGATGCTGGACGGACTGCGGTGGCAAGAGGTTTTTCACGGCGCGGATGAGGGCCTGATCAACAAGGATCGGGGCGGGGTGGAAAAGCCGGACCAGGTCAAGGCGGAATTTTTACGAGGGACGCCCGCCGAAAGCCGCGCCGCCCTGCTGCCGTTTCTATGGACGGAGGTCGCTAAAAAAGGGCAAATTTATGGCAATCAGTGGGAAGAAAGCGTGGCCACGGTCACGAACAAAGAGCTATTCTCTTATCCCGGCTACAACGAGGTGCTGTGCGGTTTTGCCGATCACAAAATCACCAGCAACGATAAAAACTATAATAATAATGTGACCGTGCTCGAGTGGCTGCACGCCAAGCCCGAGTTTGCGGGGCGGATCGCGGCTTTTACCTCTTGGGAGGTGTTTCCTTACATCATCAACGACCGCCGCAGCGGCATCATGGTCAATGGCGGCTTGGCACCGCTGACGGGAATTACGGAGACCGCCGAAGTGCGGCTGCTCAATCGACTGATGGCCGAAACGCCCCTTTACGCCGACGAGACCCGCCCCGACGCGCTCACCTTTCACGCCGCGCGGCTGTATTTAGCCGCCAAAAAACCCCGCGTGCTGTTTGTCAGCTTTGACGAAACCGACGCCCAGGGGCATGCCGGCCGATACGACCGCGTGCTGGGCGGGGCCAAAAAGAACGACGCCTTCATCCGCGAGTTATGGGAACTGGCGCAATCCCTGCCGGAATACCGCGACCAAACGACGCTGGTCATCACGACCGACCACGGCCGGGGGGACCCGCCGGTCGAGTGGAAAAACCACAATAAAAACACGCCCGGATCGGAAAATATCTGGCTGGCGGTCATGGGGCCGGACACGCGGCCCCTGGGCGAGCGGCAAAAAGTGGCTCCCGTGACGCAAAGCCAAGTGGCGGCGACCGTTGCGGCGCTGTTAGGCTATGACTACCGGGCGTACGTCCCGCAAGCAGGCGAGGCGATTAGGGAAGTGTTGGGCAAGTAGATCCCGAACGCCGGGCGGGATCAACGCTATATCAAAATCGGTCCTAATTCCCGTTCGGCGAACGGGATGTACCCGGCGGTATAGTAGATCCCGCCCGCGGGGCGGGATTAAAGTAGATCCCGAACGCCGAGCGGGATCAGGCCTATATCAAAATCGGTACCAACTACCGTTCGGCGAACGAAAGTACATCCAGCCCGCCGGGCTGGATCAAGGGTGATTCTAACAAGGCTAGCGTCTGAATAACAATTTCGTTCTTTGATGATCCCGTTCGGCGAACGGGACCTACTCCTCCTCTTCCTTGACCACCCGCACAAAGGATGCCCGGACCGGCGGGGGCATTTTGCTGTGGTTCCCCCGGACGCTGCGCCAGATGATCTCGTTAAAGACCAGATCGTCAGCCGCGTCTTCCTTGCTTAGATCAAGCTTTTCGCTCTCCGCCGCGCCATACACGCCCGGCATGTTCAGCTCATTCAAATCCACTTGCGCGGGCAAATGCTTAAATGGCGTCAGGTCCGGCTGCGCCGTAAAACTGTGGTACATGGGCGTGGCCGCGGCGTCAAATTGGCTCAGCGGTTTTAATCCTAAAATCAGACCCATGCTGCGCAACATGCTGGCCGTGCTGTACATCGTGGAGTCCACATGCCGCCGCTTGCAATAGGGGCTAATGACATAGGCCGTCGTGCGGTGGGCGTCCACATGGTCGGACCCGTTTTGCGCGTCGTCCTCGATGATAAAAATCGCCATTTGCGGCCAGAATCTGCTATGGCTCAGCAGTTCCACAAACCGACCCACGGCCAAGTCGTTCTCGGCCACCATTGCCGTGGGGGTGGGCTTGCCCAGACGGGTCCCCAATGTGTGGTCGTTCCCCAGGCGGGCGATGATAAACTGGGGCATTTCCCCCTTTTCTTCAAATTCCTTTAGCTCCACCGCAAACCGGTCGACGCGGGAATTATCCGTCACGTTCAGGTCGTAGCTGCGAAATAGCGGGTCAAAGTGCCCCTCTAGGCCGGGGACGCTGGCCGTGCCGGGGTCGCCGGGATTTTTACCATTCTTGATAAATTCGCCATAGCTGCGGTAAGTCACGCCGGCTTCCTTGCAGCGATCCCAAATGTAACCCCCGGCCGAAGGGGCGATCTTGCGATAAGAACCCTCAGCCGGATAGCCGATCTTGTCCGAACCAGGCCCACCCCGATAGTTGATCGGCCAGGTTCGCTCGACAAAATCGGTCGCATACGCGGCCGTGGACCACTCGTGCCCATCCGCGCTCACTTCGCTCTCCACATAAAAATTATCGAGCAGCACAAACTGCTTGACGATCGCATGCTGGTTGGGCGTAACTTTTTCCGGAAAGATGCAGAGTTGCGGATCGCCATTCCCCTGGGGGAGATCGCCCAGGACTTGATCGTAGGTGCGGTTTTCTTTAATGAGGTAAACGCAATATTTGATGGGGCTTTTTTCGCCGACGGCCGCGGGAATGGGATTGTCCGACTCGCGCGGTTGCACGGCGGGACGGGTGTCGGGGGTCAGGGGGGTACAGGCCCGCGCGGTGGTGGAGTAGACCGCCATCTGGTCGGGAGATGGCGGGGGAATGACACTCAGCGTGCCGCGAAATAATCCGCCAATATACTGCCGAATCGGGGTGTTCCCCCGCTTTTCGGGCATCGGCCCCTGGGGATTGGCCAGCGACTGGCTCCCCTTGCCGTTAGTAATATAAATTTTTTCGTCCTTGCCAAAGCGGACCGCCGTGGGATACCAGCCTGCCGGGATATGCCCCAGCGAGTTCGACTTGCCGGGAATACTGACATCAATCATCGCGACGTTGTTATTGTCGGCGTTGGCAATGAGCAGCACCTGGCCATTCGGCGAAAGGGAAATACTGGTGGGCGTGCTCCCCACGGGCAGGTTGGGATAGAGCGCGCTGGAGATGACTTCTTGCAACTGGCCGTCGGCGGTGCTGAGCACGGCCACGGTGTTGGAATTGGCGCAGGCGACAAACAGCCGCGCGCCGTCGGTTGATAACACCATTTCGGTGGGATGGTCGCCGCCAGTTTTTTCACCAGCGGGCTTGGTGGGCCAGGTGGCGGTGACTTTGTTATCGACCAGATCGATGACAGCGACCGCCGCGCTCCCCCACAAACTGACATACAGCCGCTTGCCATCAAGACTAAGCGCCGTCGCATAGGGAAAGCTTTGCTTTTCCAGGGCAATCACCGTTTTTTCGTCCGGCTTGGCGGTGGGGATGATTACCACGTTGTCGCCCCAGGTTTGGCAGGCATACAGCGTGTTGCCGTCTGCGGCGCAGGTCAGCCCGCAGGTGATCAGGTTGTCCCGCGCGGAATCCCCCAGCACGATCTTTTGCTGATCGGATAACAACCCATCGGCAAACTTAAACGCATGGACCAATTCACTGGTGCCGCCGCTGGCATACAGCCGATCGCCAGCGGGGTTAAAGGTTATCCCCCAAAATGCATTGCCCAGGTTGACGCGGCTAACAATCTTACTGGTTTTTAGATCGACAATAACCACCTCGTGATCGCCATAGCCCGAATGCATGACCGCCGCGTACGGCTGAGTGGGGTGTAGAACAAAGTTGGAGGGGAACTCGCCCAAGAGGATTTGCCGCCCGGCCGGACGCAGCGACCACTGATTGGGAAGCTGCACCTTGCCATCGGCCTGCAGTCCCGGCAGCACGCGGGGAGTGGTGCGCAGCTTGTGGGCTTCTTCCAGGGAAATATCAGCCGAGGCCGCCGCAGCGCCGGGAGTTGCCGGTGCGGCAGTGGGAGCGCCGGGAGTCGTGGTGGATTCCTCGGCCGCAGCGATTGGCAAAACCCCCCATGCCACAAGAAATAATCCCAGTAAACATGTCAGCAACAAATTTGACGCGCGCATAGATGAGAATGATCGAGGAACTAAGATTAGTTACAAAGAGACTAGCCCCATCCTAACCGCTGCGTGGTTTAATTCCAACGAAAGAGCCGCAACGCTAACCAAAAACTCACAATCCCCCAGCCCAAGACGTTGGCAAATTCCCCTGGATGGCTGAGGATGGTTCCCCCTTCCTGCATCACCGCGCGGAGCATGTTATTTAGCGATGTCAGCGGCAGGGCCTGGATAAATGGCTGCAAGCCCTCGGGGTATTTTTCGGAACTAAAAAAGATGCCCGAAAACAGCCACATCGGCATCATGATGACATTCATCAGCCCCGACACCATTTCGATCGTATTGGCCCGGCTGGCGATTAACAACCCAATACCGGAAAACGTGAACGCCCCCAAAAGCACCAGGACCAGTACTTCCCATAACGAGCCATAAATCCGCACGTCAAAGATCAGCCAGGCAAAGAAGATTAGCAGCACGACTTCGGGAATCAGAAACACCAACCGGGCGACCATGACCCCCCCCAAGAACTGCGATTTGCGCATGGGCGTGGCCAAAAATCGCTTCAGGAGCTTGCGAATCCGCATATCCACCAAAACAAAGCCCACGCCAAACAGCCCGCCCCCCATGATATTCATGCCCAAAAGTCCCGGCACCAAAAAGTCGATGTAGCGACCCCCTGGTTCTTCCATCAGCGCGTTTTGGTGCGGGATGACGTCCCGCCTTCCCGCGGCGCGTTGCAGCAGATCATCGGCGGAATTCCGCGCTAGCAGGCTCTTGGGCTGGGTGGGGTCAAAATGGTAGGTGACGGCCAGTTCCCCCAGTGGGGAGGTTGATTGCGCCGGTGTACTAATCGCGCTGGATTCGCTCGTGGCGGCATGTTCGGCGGCTTGGGGGCGAACGCGAATGATCAGATCGGTCTTGGCGGTGCGCAGGCGGATCGTGGCCTGTTCGGCGCTCGAACGCTTGACGATAAACTGTTCCGGCTCTTTTTCTAGTAATTCGGCCAAGCGGGGGGACGCGGCATCGGTGGTAACCAGATCAACCACCACCGGATCGACTTTTTTGCTGCGAAAGGCGATCCCCAATAAGATCACCATCATCACGGGAAAGATGCAAACCCAAAAAACCGCCTCTGGTTCGCGTATAAACTCTTTGATACGTGCCAGGACAATCTGCGGTAGGGGGGACTGGAGCCAAGGACGGGCAGGGGTAAATAACTGAGGCATGGGTAAAATCGCTCAGCCCCCGCCTGCGGAAAACCGCGGCTCATAGGGCAAGTGGAAGGCGTGGTTGGCGGCGGGGAAATGATTTTATCACTGGCCGAAAGAAAACAGCCAGCGGGGCAATTGCTCAAATCTGACACGTGGGCGGGTCCCAGACAAGTGTTCCCGCCCTAGGGTTCGCCAAAAAAAGCGTGAACTTGGTCAAACCCGCCCCAGAGATTGTAAAAAATGCACGGGCGCAAGCGAGAGGGGTAGAGAAGCCAGTGACCACCCTCCGTCTTCCCGGCGAAAAAAACAACCCGCCGTGGCAAATAGAGCGCGGCGGGCTGATGGCAAATACAAAGGTAAGGGTTTTCCCTGGACTGATTGAGTGCTCCCGATGTTACATGACTCCATGGCGAAACACATCGTCCGAGATGGGCTGCTCGGCGACGCGGCCATAATCATCCAGGGTGCGCCGCTGTCCGACGGTATGCCAGGGGCCAACATCCTTTAATTCCGGCATGATTTCCTGGAGCTGCTCCATCAACATGGCGACCAACCGTCGAATGGAGTTATTATCGGCCTTTTCCTGGATGGCGGCGGCGGTTTTCATTAGCTTGACTAACTGCGCACGCTTCATGACGGGGGCGGACAACGGCGCGTCGTCATCGACTAAAAGCTCCATCACCGGCACTTCCAACACTTGCTGCCAGGCATACAGCACACTCAAGGAAATATCCGAGCGCGGATGTTCCTGGGCACGGATGGTTTTTACATCGCAACCCATGCGGCGAGCCATATTGCGCAGGGTCACGCCTTGTTGTTCGCGAACTTCGGCTAAACGATGTAAAGCCCGGTTGGTGACCGGTTTTACCATGGGCAATTCCGCGTTATCATCGTCTTCCTCGCCATCCAGTTCGGGGGCGTGGGGCAGATCCATTTGCCGCAATGGGACGCCCGGCATGGTCAAGCCCCCGTTGTCGGCCAGGGGGGGAGAATATTCGCCAGGTTGAATAACCACCGCCGGGGCCGCCGGCCGGGACTCGGGACCGACTAATAATTGTGACGGCAGCGCATGGGTGGATTCCGTTGCGGCTGACAACGAATCCCATTCCACAATGTTCATGGTTTCCTCAATCTTTCCGCGTGTGGGCGAAAACATTTTGAATGGATGGAAACAACTTTGCCAAGTTCCTGTTGGCCGCCGAGTCAATTTCGCTTTTTGGTTTCTGCCCCTGTAAAAAAACGCGTGGCGCGGGGAGGCGTCCTCTGGACCAAAATCCATCCCGCATGCTCATTTATTGTCCGCGACGATCAAGGAACCTTGACGATTCGCGTGCGCGTTTGCCGTTTCTTCCCTGCTCCCGCGTCTGATGACTCCGCGGGAATTTTTTTGGCCAATCTCCCACTGGTTCTTCGTGTAGTAAATTTCCAATGGTCATTGCCGACCGCACGCGCTGACCTGACACACAGTTTCCGGGCTGGTGGGGCCGCACGCGCAATCAAAAACACGACACAGGCTGATATACAACCCTGGCTGGAGCGATGGTTAGATCAAAATCCTCTTAGTTGAACATCAACGTTGTGTCACTCATGCGCAGCGCTTGCTCCTGGCCTAGAACCAACCCACGGTCAGACTGTCTAACCGCCTGGCTGTTTACCATGGCTTGGTTATTTTCCCCCATCGCCTCATGCCTCGAGAGCCGTATGGCCAACGAAACTGACGAAACATGTTGAAAAATGGCCCACCAAGCAATGGCTTTGGCCGCTGCGAACGTACTCCTCAAGAGTGCGAGAGATAAGGCTGATTTGCACTCCTGCAAATCATACTAATCGGCTATGGAACGACAAGCAAGTGTAGATTGACAATTTTTGCAATCTTCTCATAACTTTCAAACTTTTGGCCCCCTGCTGGCAATAATGCCCGCAATCAGCCCAAGCGTCCCGTCGCGGAAAATTCCCTTTATCTACAAAAAAAAGCATCCAGGAAAAAACGCCTGGCGAACTCCAACGCCAAGCCGGAAAAAGGGGGGTAGTTCCATACGCCCCAACTCAGTCGCGCCGCCGAAACCGGCCATACCGCCCGTCCAGCATTACCAACCGGCTGACTCTTCCCCAGCTTTCCAAAAATGCGGTTTTCTGCAACAAAGGATCTTGCCTCTGTTCTCTTGTTCCCTCACTCTGTGTTACTGACGTCCAATCCAGGATAATCTTTGATTAAAAGTCCTTGGATTTCCAAATTTTTTAAATCCGGTATCGCGGTTGCATAGCTCTCTCCCCGTGTTCCCCTTGTGATAAATTTCACAGTATGCTTGCTAGTTTTTGATAGTTAAAAATCGCGCTTCTCCTGATACAATGCCAGCAAGGATTACCCCATGCCGTTACCTAACACTTCCTTCACACGCGCTCCTTGGATATCTGATCCGGCTTTACCACCGGTTGGTGAAATTCCCCATTGCACCGCTCATCTTTTGCAGTGGAATTCCGGCCTGTCCGCCGGAGTACAAGGGATCGAACTGGGTAATGGCCGCCTGCGCTGCGTGGTCCTCCCCACACGGGGCCTGGGCCTGTGGAAGTGTTACCTTGACGACTGGGAAATTGGCTGGCGGTCCCCTGTTGCGGGACCGGTCCACCCCTCCTTTGTCCCGCTCTATGATCCCAGTGGGTTGGGCTGGCTGGACGGATTTGACGAACTACTCTGCCGCTGCGGACTGTACAGTAACGGCGCTCCGGAACATGACGCCCAGGGGCGACTGCTTTACCCCTTGCATGGCAGAATTGCCAATACTCCAGCCAACCACGTCGAGCTATTCAGCAATTCAGACGCCAAAGAGCTAATTTTACGGGGAACTGTCACCGAATCGCGGTTTCATTTTCAAAATTTGCGGTTAACCAGTTCGGTCATCTTGCAACCACTGACGACGAGCTTGCGGATTGTCGACGAAGTGACCAACCAGAGTGGTCGTCCGGGCGAAATGCAGTTGCTCTACCATCTTAATCTGGGTGATCCGCTAGCGGAACCAAATGGCAGCATCGTAGCCCCCATCAAAACCCTGGCCCCGCGCAACGCCCACGCCGCCGCCGATCTCGAGTACTGGCAAACGCTGGGTCCACGGAATTCCAATAAAGCCGAGCAAGTCTATTTTTTGGAATTGATCCCCGACGAAGCGGGCCGGGCAACCGCGCTTCTCAAAAACGCCGACTCCACCCGCGCGGTCAGTGTCACCTTTGCCGTGGCCCAATTGCCGTATTTGATTGTCTGGAAAAGCACGGCGGCTGGGGGGGATGGTTACGTCTGTGGGTTGGAGCCGGCACTCAATTTTCCCAATCCGCGTAGCTTTGAAGCCCGGCAGGGGCGGGTGCGCCAGCTCGATCCCGGCGAAACCGCCACATTTGAATTGGAATTACGCTTTTATAATACCGCCGACGAAGTCCGGGCCGCCGAGCAGCCGTTGATTGAACTGCGTCAAAGCCAGCCTCCCCTGGTTTTGACCGAACCGCGACCGGAATGGTCGGCCTAGCTGGGCCAATGGCGTTTCATCCTGACTGGCCAACGACATTTTATCCTGGCGGGCCAACAGTGTTTTAACCTTGCGGGCCAACGGCCCGACCTATCCCAGCCTAGGGCAAGCGCAGCATCGCCCTAGGTTAAGAGTATGAACAAAATTAGAAGGGCCAACGGCCCGATTCAACATCATTACCAACGAATACTGCTAGTCGCAATTCGGATCGACATATTGTTACGGTTAAAAGACGGAATTCCGCCTCACCTTAACTTTAACGAAGGTGTATTCACCGGCAAAACTCCTGCATTGCACAATCCAAATCCGTGGCCCATAATTGGCTAACAATTTGAGACATTTAAACAGTTTTTGCAAGACTCTATCCAATGGAGTCCCCTGCCCCGCCGCAAATTTTTACCGTTAAGAGGAACTGTGACCGAGCTGCCCGCAAAAATCCTGGCCGAGGGGAAATTTCTGCGTTTGATCGCCAAGGGGCATTGGGAATATGCCGACCGCACGCAGGCCAGCGGCGCGGTGACCATTGTGGCGGTAACACCGGAAAATAAATTGGTTCTGGTCGAGCAGTACCGCATTCCCCTGGGCCGTAACGCCATCGAACTGCCCGCCGGACTGAGCGGCGACATACCGGGGGAGGAACACGAGGCCCTGCAAACCGCCGCCGAACGGGAACTGCTGGAGGAGACCGGCTACACCGCGGCGGAATGGCAGTGGTTGACCGGCGGCCCCAGTTCGGCCGGTCTATCGACGGAACTCATCACGTTCTTTTTGGCGCGCGGACTGACCAAGGTGCATGCCGGTGGCGGCGACGACCACGAAAATATCATCGTGCACGAGATTCCGCTGGCCGAGGTCCCCGCGTGGCTGGCGCGGCGACATGCCGAGCACGTGGCAATCGACCCCAAAGTGTACGCCGGACTGTACTTCGCGGGAGACTGTAGATCATGACTGGCGGGCAGGAAGAGTACGTTCTGACCGCCAGGCAAAAAGAGGAATAACAAACCTTAAATCGACACAAAGCCGCCGATGGTATCGGCGGTGCGGGGGAACGCCTTAGACAATCAGTGGCAATGTAATCGCGATTTAGAACAATACACTACTGACACAGGTTCAAGAATTCTCCCATCTTCTAAATTAAATTATCGCTACTCTGTATCAAACCGGCGTTTTTCCTGGATATAGCGGATCGCGTCGCCAACGGTTTTGATTTGCTCGGCGGCATCTTCCGGGAAGGAAATATCATATCGCTCTTCTATTTCCATGACGAACTCGACGGCATCTAGCGAATCTGCTCCCAGCTCATTCAGTGACGTCGATAAAGTGAGGCTATCACTAGATATATGGGACTTGCCCTGATAGTAATTCCGAAACCACCACAGCAGTTGACCGCAACTGGGACAGCACGAGTCGCCGCCAGGAAAAGACGGGTCGAGATTCGCGATTTCGCCACAGACCGGGCATTCATGTGGTAGTCCTTCCGGTGTACGCGACGATATAGTCATGGCCTACCGCGGAACATAAAAAACTTAGAATCGAGCTTGTTGCTTTGTAACCAATAGCTTGAACATTGTGCGGTGTATTTCCGTGCTTACTACTAAGTGTTGCTGATTTACTTAATTCATCCGCCATAGCCAAAAATTCAGCACGCTTGCGTAGCTGACCCACAATAAATACGGCAACTGCAACAAGCCCGCCACTTGGTCGCGGCGGCTAAACAGCTCAATCATCGTCACGATCGCCAGCCACAAGATCGCGATTTCTAGCATCGCCCAACCGGGCCGCTGGGCAGCAAAGAACAGCCCCGACCACAGCAGATTCAGCCCCAACTGCGCTAGAAACACCGCAAGTTCCACCACTGCCCCCCGCCAGCCAAATTTGCTCGAGATGCGCGCGGCGGATACCGCCATCAGCACGTACAGCGTCGTCCAGACCGGCCCAAACACCCAGTTGGGAGGATTAAACGACGGCTTGTTCAGCGTGGCATACCAGGTCCCGATTTGCGGCGTGGTCAGTTGCGACCCGGCAAATCCAACCGCCAGACAGACGACTAGCCAGCCACCAAGATGAATCAAAAATTTTTGCATGGATTATTCACCGGCAGGCTTACGCCAGCCGTTCGCGTTTTCCTACTCTGCATTCATCATTCATACTTCTGCATTCGTCACTCGCCATCCACTCATACACCCGATAATGGTCCCCGTTCATCCCCAGCCGCTCATACACCGCCTGGGCCTTGGTATTGCGTTGGTCGACATACAGGCGGATACCGCGAACCTCGGGCGTCTGGGCGGCCAGTTGTTGCAAATACCGATACAACCCCGCGTACACGCCCAGGCGACGGAATTGGGGGGGGACATACACGCTTTGAATCCACCAGACGACGCCGTTGCGCCAGTCGCTCCATTCATAGGTGATCAGCAGCGAGCCGGCAATTTGCGTAGCGGCCGCTGCGGATTTTCCGTTGGCAAGACTCTCCTTAAAGGATTCATCCCCCTCGGATGCAATCCGCTCAGTTATCGCCCCTGCCCCGCCATCTATCTGCATTTCCGCCACATAATACCTGCCGCGTCCCGGATCGGCAAAGACCGCTTGCACGCCCGCGCTCACCGTGTCGGCGTCGAGCGGCAGATTTTCGGTTTCGGCGGCCATGGCCACTTGAAATTCGGCCAAGAGCGGAGCTTCGGCGGGCGAGGCGGGTCGATAATGAAGCGTCGCGGCGGACATGGGCGTACCCTGGGGGCGGAAAATGGCTTCCGCCGGAAAGCTGGAACAGTTACTTGCTGGTGGCGGGAAGCTGGAAATTGCGAGAAACTTGCTCAGACCGAGCCACCCAGAAAAGGGGCCACCACAAATAAGGGGGCCACTAATAGCATTATAGGCAAAGTCGCGCTTCGGGGCGAATGGGAGAGGGGGAGCGGTGTTAGAGTTAAAGATTCTCTTGCTGGGTGAGAAATTCGGCAAATGTCCCGTCGAACTCGATATAAGGATAATTCGAATTAATTTCAGTGCAACCAACCCATGTCAAATGAACGACTGTAAATCTTTCTGGTTCGGCACTGTGACGAAGTAACACATCATCTGTTGCCCCGGCACGCCATGCAAAAGTAGTAACTTCTTTATCGTAGAGCAAATGACCTGGCGACAACTCTCGTCGTAACTCGGCGAGAAGACTATGTGAGATTTCAGGTTCTGTGTAATACCAACCCGAAGGTAATGGGGGAAAATGAGATCTGTGGCTCATAGATTGTAGGAGACTAAAAGTCTTATACTTTATGAGGATGACATTCCCAGGGTAAAGCGTCGAGTGTTGGCAAATACCGATCTCGTCAGGGATCATCGCCCATAGCCGGTGGTTGAGCGCAGCGATACCACCGGACGGCGATAGAAATATGCTTCGCCCCGTTGGGGCTAGAGATCTCTCCCTTTTGCATACCGTGGGCTTGCGCCCACGGCTACGTTACTGCACCGCTGCGCGGTGCGTTACGGCAGCGGGACGCTGCCTACAACAATACAGCGGCTGCGGGACGCAGCCTGCTACAGTAGAACGGCTGCGGGACGCGGCCTACTACGATGCGGTTTCGCTCCCCGCGCCGGCGGTGGCCAATTCGGGTTCCCCCTGCATACCGGTAAAGAACAGTTGCTTCTTGCCGGCGACTTCTTTCACATCGACAAAAATCGTGTCCTTGCCGTTGAATTCCCCCTTGAGCAATTCTTCCGACAGGGGATCCTCGATGTTGTTTTCGATCGCCCGGCGGAGGGGCCGCGCGCCAAAGTCCGTGTCGGTGCCGCGCTTGATAATCAGCTTTTTCGCCTCGTCGGAAAGGACCAGCTTCAGTCCCTTCTCGCCCAGGCGTTCGCGGACCTTGGCCAGTTCGATGTCGATGACCGACTTGAGATCCTCGACCGTCAAATGGCGGAACACAATAATGTCATCCACGCGGTTCAAAAACTCGGGGCGGAACATCTTGCCAATCTCGTCCTTGACCCGGGTCTTCATGCCGTCGTAGCTGGCGTCCTGTTCCTTGCTGGTTTGAAAGCCGAACGCGGATTCGTTTTTGATCGCCTCGGCCCCCGCGTTGGTCGTCATGATTAAAATGACGTTGCGGAAGTCGATGTTGCGGCCAAAGCTGTCCGTCAAACGCCCTTCCTCCATGACCTGCAGCAGCATGTTGAACACATCGGGGTGGGCCTTTTCGATTTCATCCAGCAGCACCACGGCGTACGGGCGGCGGCGAATCTTTTCGGTCAGTTGGCCCCCTTCCTCAAAGCCCACGTATCCCGGCGGCGCGCCGATCAGGCGGCTGACGTTGTGCTTTTCCATGTACTCGCTCATGTCGATGGAAATAAGCGCGTCGGCGTCGCCAAACATAAACTCCGCCAGCGCCTTGGCGAGCAGCGTCTTGCCCACGCCCGTCGGCCCGGCAAAGATGAAGCAACCCGTGGGCCGCTTGGGATCCTTTAGCCCCGAACGGCTGCGGCGAACGGCCTTGCTGATGGAGGTGATCGCCTCGTGCTGGCTAATGACCTTTTTGTGCAGGTCTTCTTCCATCTTCATGAGGCGAATGCTGTCCTCGGTGCTCATCCGCGTCAGCGGGATGCCCGTGATCTTGCTAACGACCTCGGCGATGACTTCTTCGTCGACCACGCCTTCCCCTTCGCGGGTTTTTTCGCGCCAGTCGCGAGTGATCTGCTGTTTCTTCTTTTTCAGTTTGTCCGCGGAATCGCGCAGCGAAGCCGCCTTTTCAAAGTCCTGGTTGGCGACCGCTTCCTCTTTTTCCTTATTCAGGCGTTCGACCTCTTCGTCGATTTCCTTTAGATCCGGGGGCTTGGTCATGCTTTTCAGCCGGACGCGCGCTCCCGATTCGTCAATGACGTCGATCGCCTTATCCGGCAGGCAACGGCCCGTAATGTAGCGGTTGGACAATTCCACCGCGGACTCGAGCGCATTATCGGTGATCTGCACGCGGTGATGCTGTTCGTACTTGTCGCGCAGCCCCTTCAGGATTTGAATCGTTTCGTCCTTGCTGGAAGGCTCCACGATGATTTCCTGGAACCGGCGGGCGAGCGCTTTGTCCTTTTCGATGTATTTGCGGTACTCGTCCAGCGTGGTCGCGCCGATGCACTGGATTTCGCCGCGGCTCAGCGCGGGCTTGAGCACATTACTGGCGTCAATGGCCCCTTCGGCCCCGCCAGCGCCGACCAGGGTGTGCAACTCGTCGATGAATAAAATCGTGTTTTTCACGCGGCGAACTTCGTTCATCACCGCCTTGATCCGTTCCTCGAACTGGCCGCGGTACTTGGTCCCGGCCACCATCATCGCCAAGTCCAAAACGACAATGCGCTTGTCGGACATGATCTCGGGGACGTTGCTATCGACCACGCGCTGGGCCAGCCCCTCGACAATGGCGGTCTTCCCCACGCCAGCCTCGCCAATGAGGACGGGGTTGTTCTTGGTCCGGCGGCAAAGCACCTGGATCGCCCGTTCGATTTCCTTTTCGCGGCCAATGACCGGGTCCAGTTTTCCCTGGCGGGCTAGTTCCGTTAGATCGCGGCCAAAGCTGTCCAGCGCGGGCGTTTTGGATTTACTGCTGCGCGAGGAACTCCCCGACGAGCTTTCGCTGCCGCTCCCGCCGCCGCCACCGGCCCGTTCCATACCTCCCCGTTCGCTTCCCCCTTCGCCCCCTTCCATGCCGTGGCCCAGCAGATTCAGCACTTCCTCGCGGACGTCTTCTAACTTTAGCCCCAGATTCATCAGCACCTGCGCGGCGACCCCTTCTTGCTCACGCAAGAGACCCAGCAGGATATGTTCGGTGCCGACATAGTTGTGGCCCAGATTGCGGGCCTCGTCCATCGAGTATTCGATGACCTTCTTGGCACGGGGAGTCTGGGGGAGCTTGCCCATGCTGACGATCTCAGGTCCGCTTTGGACCAGTTTTTCGACTTCCAGGCGGATCTTACGCAGATCGACATCCAAATTCTTCAGCACATTGGCGGCGACGCCGGAGCCTTCCTTAATCAGGCCCAACAGGACATGCTCGGTGCCGATGTATTCATGGTTAAAGCGTTGTGCTTCTTGATTGGCAAGCTGCATCACTTTGCGGGCACGGTCGGTAAAGCGTTCGTACATGGCGGTGAAATGTGGCTAATGGTGTGCGAAACTATTCTCTGTTTGATTGATTAACGGACGTTCCCTTGGCGGGACGAATTCAAAAAATGGTGGGGGGTGAATAACCTTTATCTAAAATGGGAAACCTACGGACCTGCATTGAGTTATGGCAATCCAGCGGCAAAATGGCAAGTCTGGGAAGTTTTTTGCGGGGAAACAGGGGTTTTTGCTAGCACGTTGATAAGCAGCGATGATTGGTACAAGGAGGATAAATGCAACCTTTGTGCCATGTGTTAAACTGTCACACTGACAGGGACAGTTAAGTTTTTTGGACAATTGCTGCGGGGCTCTTTGATCTCTACGCGGCTGACGCGGTTATTGGTTGGATGGTGGGAGTGTTGGGGGGGATGTCGGAGGATGCTAGCGGAGTGTTTGCCACGGTGGGGGGGAGGACGGACAAGCTTTGCAAGTATGCCTTTTCACGTAATATTTCAAATCTCCACCCTGCCGCATCCGACAGTGTTTCCACAATGGCCAATTCCTGCGTGGCAGCCTGAAAATGCCCACTTTCCCGGTAAATGGCGACCAATAACAGGCGGGCTTCAACATCATTGGACCGTCGTTGCAGCAATCGCTCGACATGGTTTTCCGCCTCAAACCAGTTGCCCCGCAGGTATTCCGTTTGAGCCTGGATAAACAAGTTTGCCGACGTTTCGCCGCTAGAAATATAGGCCAATTTTTGCAGTGCACGGGCGTTGCTGTAACACGAAATAATCCAAAAACCCGTTAAAATCAGCCAAGCCCCGATCCAGGCGGCCCCGGGCAATAAATCCAGCCAAACCCAGGTGGATAAAATGCACAAATTGAGCAATCCAGAAAATATCACCGCCTGGATAAGGGCGGAAAAATCCCCTCCCTGCCACAATTCCGGCAATCCAGGCCACAAAATGGCCCAATGCGCGGGTTGCATCCATCTGCGATAAAAGGGGGGAGGAGAATCCACAAAGGCGAATCCAAAAAATCTTAAACCTATAAATGATATTAGTTTACGAATATGCACCAGCGGCCATGAGCGGACCTTTGGCAATCGTTACCCTAGCGAAATCTGGAAATTCGGGCAAGATAAACTGGGGGAGTACGTGCGCCCCCCCCGTCATCCAAATGCGGGAAAATTTGCCCGGTAAACAACCCCCGAGGCATAAGTCGGAAAAAATAGGGAAGCTGGGTAGAGAATTTTTGGCATCTGATTTTTTCATGCCATTTTGGCAGGCATCTATCATTAGAATTCTTGCGAATTCTGCTACGAGTTGAATCGATGGAAACTGTAACATTTCGCATTCTGGATGCCGCCGCCAATCGGGTTCGCGAGGGGCTACGCGTGATTGAGGACTACGCTCGCTTTGGCCTGCAAGACGCTTTCTTGACGGCGGAATGCAAAAATTTACGGCATGAGTTGGCGGAATTACTGAGCGCGATCGACCCGCGACGACTATTGGCCAGTCGCGAAACGTTGACTGACGTCGGGACCAGCCTCACCACCATGAGTGAAGCGGTGAGGCTTGACCAACACACGGTGGTGGCGGCCAACTGCAAACGGATTCAAGAAGCGCTGCGCAGTCTAGAGGAATATGGCAAAACCATTTCACCGGCAATTGCCGCCAGCTTGGAACAATTGCGCTATCGCAGCTATACGCTGGAAAAAGCGATTTCCAACGTAGGCCATGCCGTCGCCAGCCTGGATCAATGCCATTTATATGTATTGATACCCGGAGGGGAGTCGATCGCAAAATTTACAGAGCTCGTCACAGCCCTGCTTGATGCCAACGTGGATGCGATTCAATTGCGGGACAAGCGGCTCGCGGATCGCGAATTACTAGAGCGGGGAGAAGTGCTGCGCAAGTTAATCGATCAACGACTTCCCGCGGCTGATTCCGCTTTATCTACAAGTAAGCGAGTGCCGCTCATGATTTTTAATGACCGGCCGGACCTGGCGGTCCTGGCCAGGGCGGATGGCGTGCATGTCGGCCAAGAGGAACTGACTGTCAGTGCGGTGCGGCGCATCGTTGGTCCGCAAATGCTTGTGGGCGTGTCCACGCACACGATCGCGCAAGCCCGCCAGGCGGTGTTGGACGGGGCGGACTACATTGGCGTGGGGCCAACGTTTCCTTCGCGGACCAAGCCGTTTGAGTCATTCGCGGGATTGGATTTTTGCCGCGAGGTGGCCGCGGAACTGGCACTTCCCGCGTTTGCGATCGGCGGGATTAACGCCGACAATCTGGCGGAACTTTTGGCCACGGGGATTAAGCGCGTGGCCGTGGGAGAGTGCCTGAATGATCCGGCCACGGTCGGGGAGAACGCCCAGCAACTGCGCGGATTGCTCACGCGGGGCACCATCAGCGGATAAAATCGCGAATGGGCAGATTTCTTGGTAGATTTTATTTGTAAGTGGCGGGGTAATCTATTGGCAATGTGTAGTCCAGCACAGGCAATTATTAGATTCACTGGATTTTAATATAAATATGGAGGAAACGGTATTAGAATGATTGAGTATTCTCTTCTAAAGTACAGCAGACATTCCACATCTTTGGGGAATAAGTATGAGTAAGCTCGTTTACCGCATTTTTTGCGGGGTTCTGGTCGGGGTTGGTTTTTGCGGCTGGTCGCGCGACCTGCACGCCGCGCCGCCGATCAAACTGAACGGTCCATTGGTCGCCGGAGGGACTGTTTCCTCAAATGGTTTGCAATTCAGCCCCGATGGCAGCCGCGTGTTGTACTTGGCCGATCAAACGACTGATGATGTCGATGAAATTTTCATTGTGCCGAGCACCGGCGGCACGGCGATCAAGCTCAACGGCCCGCTTGTTGCGAATGGGGATGTTAATTTTCTCGGCTTTCAATTCAGCCCAGACGGGAGCCGGGTGTTGTACTTGGCCGATCAAGAGACCGGTGGGGTTGATGAAATTTTCAGCGTCCCCAGCGCCGGCGGTGAGGCGGTCAAGCTGAATGGCCCGCTGGTGCTCAATGGCGATGTTTCTGGATTTGGCCTGCAATTCAGCTCGGACGGCAGCCGGGTGTTGTACCTAGCCGATCAATCGACAGATGAGGTTGATGAAATTTTTAGCGTCCCCAGCCTCGGCGGTGTCGCTGTGAAACTAAACGGCCCGCTTGTTGCTAATGGGGATGTTAATGTTAACGGCCTGCAATTTAGCCCGGATGGTAATCGCGTGCTGTACCTGGCCGATCAGTCGATCGATGAGGTTGATGAAATATTCAGCGTCCCCAGCGCCGGCGGTGTCGTTGTGAGACTGAACGGCCCGCTTGTAGCAAATGGTGATGTTTATTTTAACGGTCTACAATACAGCCCGGACGGCAGCCGGGTGTTGTACCTCGCTGATCAAACAACCAATGGAGTCAATGAGCTATATATTGTTTCTAGTGTTGGCGGTGCGGGGGTGAAGCTGAACGGTCCTCTTGTCGCGGGGGGAAATGTTTCATTCGGCGGTTTTCAATTCAGCCCCGACGGCAGTCGGGTGTTATACCTGGCCGATCAAACGACCGATGAGGTCAATGAAATTTTTAGTGTCCCGCGCGCCGGCGGGATACCTGTCAAGCTGAATGGCCCGCTCGTCTCTGGAGGGGATGTTTCATTCGGCGGTTTTCAATTCAGCCCGGATGGCAGCCGCGTGCTGTATCGGGCGGATCAAACCACTGTTGGC
Organism: Pirellulales bacterium; assembly: GCA_033762255.1. Taxonomy (NCBI): domain Bacteria; kingdom Pseudomonadati; phylum Planctomycetota; class Planctomycetia; order Pirellulales; species Pirellulales bacterium. The sequence goes on from JANRLT010000049.1 coordinate 24,512, forward strand.
GTCACTGAACTCTTCAGCGTCCCCAGCATCGGTGGCGTTGCGGTCAAGCTGAATGGCCCGCTCGTGGCAGGGGGGAATGTTTTTAGCCAACAATTCAGCCCAGACGGTAGCCGCGTGTTATACCGCGCCGATCAGATGATCGATGAGGCGTATGAGATTTTCAGCGTTCCGAGCGCCGGTGGTGTCGCTGTGAGACTGAACGGGCCGCTTGTTGCAAATGGTGCTGTTTTTGCTAACGGCCTGCAATTCAGCCCGGACGGCAGCCGCGTGCTGTATTATGCCGAACAAGAGTTCATTGGAGTTAACGAACTCTATTTGGTCCCGAGTGTCGGCGGGACACCCGTCAAGCTGAATGGCCCGCTCGTTGCCGGGGGAGATGTTTCATCCGGCGGCCTGCAATTTAGCGCGGATGGCAGTTTGGTGTTGTACAATGCTGACCAAGACACCGACGGAGTTTTCGAGCTTTACACCCGGATCGTCAAACAAACCTGGAACGGGGGGAGCGGCAGTTGGAACACTGGATCGAACTGGCAACACGGATATGCACCCGACGATGTCATGCAGATCACCGTTGGCACCGCCGCCGACGCGATCCTGTCGGGCACAACCAACCAACTAGTGAACGAATTGACCATTGGTGGCGGCGGGGCGGGCGTTACGTCCATCATCACGCTGCAAGCCGGTTCCAGCATCACCACAATTCACGGTCTAACTCTCAAGGCAGGCGGCGTCATTCGGGGTGACGGCCAGATCAACAGTACATTCAATTCGGCAAATCTCGGCTCGCTCCGCGCGGGTGCCGGCGAACAACTGCTGGTCAACACACCGGCACTGACCAACTCGGGCCGGATCGAGGCGATCGGCACGGTCAACGCCCTGGCGGAAGTGGAGATTTCGGGAACAGTCACGAATACCGCTGGAGTCGGCGTAATTTCCTCGCGCAGCGGCATCCTGCGCTTTAATTCGGGTTTGACTAATCCCGGCGGATTGACATTCAGCAGTGGCTTTAATGAAGTATTTGGCGATATTACCAATACGGGCGTCATCAGCGTGACGGGCGGCGCGCACACCACATTTAACGACGATGTCATCCAAAACGGCACGCTGCAAGTCAGCAAAGCGGGGAACACAACCAGTGTCGCGGTCTTTTTAGGCTCATTCTCCGGCTCTGGCGGCAGCACCGGCGGCGGGGATATCTTCTTTGAAGGGGATGTCCTCCCCGGCAATAGCCCCGGCCGGGCCGAATTTGACGGCAGCGTGGGCTTTGGACCGGCGTCGCTACTAGTCATGGAACTGGCGGGGACGCAGCCGGGAATAAACTACGATCAACTGGCAGCCCTGGGAGATTTGGGCTTGGGGGGCGCGCTCGAACTACGGCTGCTGGATGGCTACACGCCGCGCGGGGGGGAAATCTATGACCTGCTCGATTGGGGAAGCCTGAATGGGCAATTCCAGCGAATCGATCTACCACCGCTGGCGGAAGGCTTATCCTGGAACACCACCACCCTCTATTCCACCGGCGCGATCAGTGTGATACCAGAACCAAGTCTGCTAGCCTTGGTCGCGCTCGTGGGGATGGGAATGCTGGGCCGTAGGGCGAAACTGATTTAAACCCGCGTTCTTTGAAATAATCCGTTTTTAGTACCATTCGTGCGCGGATTTTGCGGATGATGGCGGTGTTTGCGGATGTTAACGACAGCGTCCCTTGCATATGAAATGCAATAGAAAGTGGTACGGGCTTCAGCCCGTAACCCAAGGAATTGGCTGATGAAACTACTGTTGGCAAAGTAGATGAATCGGGCCGTTGGCCCTTCCATTTTTGCTTCCCATTGACCTAGGGCGACGCTGCGCTTGCCCTAGGCTGGGATAGGTTGGGCCTTCGGCCCGAAAGAATAAATCGCAAATGACCCGCAAATAAATTACGTGAAGGCGTGAATTAAACTTACGCTTTTCTGATTATTGCAGTACGCATAAAACAAATCTGCGTTCTTTTTCCACGCCCGCACCACGCGCTTTACACGCTTACCCCTGGTTCCACCGGCACGCAGACCACCGCCGCGACGGTGTCGTCATCATCCATGTTCATGATCCGCACCCCCTGGGTGTTGCGGCCAATGACGCTGATCTCGCGCACGGCCAGCCGCTGCAGCTTGCCCCCCTTAGTCATGACTAAAATCTCGTCCCCGTCATTCACGCTGACCACATCGACCACCGGACCGTTGCGGTCGGTGGTTTTGATATCGCGAACCCCCTTGCCGCCACGACGTTGGGTGCGGTAGCGCTGCCCACTGGAGGCGTCTTCTTCCCCTTCGGGTTCGGCGTCTCCCGGGGTTGCGGCATCACGTTCGGGGGCTGCGTCAACTGGCTCGTCGGCTGGCCCCCCCCCGGAGATCTCTTCAGCGCTGGAGGCTTCTTCACTGGCTTGGGCGGCGATCCGTTCGTCATTGGGGCCAAAGAGCGTCCGCTTGCCGTAACCCTTGGCACAGATGGTCAATAGCGTCGCCTCGGGATTGGCAATCACCATGCCGACCAGCATGTCCCCCTTGCCCAGGTTGATCCCCTTGACCCCGCTAGTGTTGCGTCCCATTGCCCGCGCGTCGGTCTGGGGAAAGCGAATGGCCATACCCCGGGCGGTGGATAGAACGACTTCATCGCCGGTGCGGGCGATGACCACATCGACCAGTTCGTCGCCATCCTTGAGCTTGATGGCGATCAGCCCCCCTTTGAGCGGGCGGCCATAGGCGGAAAGCTCGGTCTTTTTGACCAATCCCTTGCGCGTGGCCATCAGGAGGTAGCAGCCTTCCTCATTAAAGTTGCGCACCGGCAGGCAACTGGCGATTTTTTCTCCTTCGGCCAAGTTGAGCAAATTGTTAATCGCCCGCCCCTTGCGGTCGCGGTCAAGTTGGGGAATACCGTACACCTTTTGCCAATAAACTTTGCCAAAGTTGGTAAAAAACAACAGATAATCGTGGGTGCTGGCCGCGAATAACAGCGCGATTGGATCGTCGTCCTCGCTCTTGGCCCCGGTGATCCCCTTGCCGCCGCGGCGCTGGGCGCGGTAGGTGTTGGCGGGTGTCCGTTTGATGTACCCCTGCGAGGAAAGCGTGACCACCATGTTTTCCTCGGTGATCAGGTCCTCCATATCAAACGAGCCTAGCTCTTCGCCGTTAATTTCGGTCCGGCGTTCGTCGGCGAATTTGCGTTTTAGCTCGAGGCAGTCATCCCGAATGATCGCCAAAATATTGGTTTCATCGGACAAGATCCGCAAATGCTCGGTGATTTCCTCCAGCAGTTCCCGATGTTCGGCCCCGAGCTTTTCTTGTTCCAGATTGACCAACTGGCCCAGCGTCATCCGCAGGATCGCTTCGGCCTGGACGGCCGTCAGGGTGTAGACGTCGGCCGCGCCCCGTTCCGACTGGAACACGGCAAACCCCCCCGGCCCCAGCGCCCGCTCCAGCATGGCGGCGGGGCATTCGATCCCCATCAGCCGGGCTTTGGCCTCGGCCTGCGTGGACGAAGAGCGGATGGTGCGGATGACTTCGTCGATATTGGCCAGTGCCAGCAGCAACCCTTCGATCGTGTGCTTGCGGGCGCGGGCCTTCTTTAGCAAAAACTGCGTCCGGCGGCGGATCACCGTCACGCGGTGCCGCAAAAACTCTTCCAGCAACTGTTTAAAGCTGAGCGTGCGGGGTTTGCCATCTACCAGCGCTAGGAAAATGATCGAGACGGACTCTTGCAGCGGCGAAAACTGATAAAGCTGGTTAAGCACCACATCCGGGTCGGCTTGCTTGTCCAGTTCATAGACCAGCCGGACCGGCTCTTTAAGGTCGCTTTCATTCCGGGCCGAGCGGATGCCGGAGATTTTGCCGTCGTTGATCAGCTCGCCAATCCGTTCTTCCACCCGGTCCCGCGCCTGCTGATAGGGAATCTCATTGACGACAATCTGAAACCGCCCCTTCCCCATTTCTTCTATCTTCGCTCGGGCGCGAAGCGTGATCGTCCCCCGGCCGGTATGGTACGCCCGGCGAATCCCTCCCCGGCCCATGATTTGGCCCCCGGTGGGAAAGTCCGGACCAGGCACAATCTCTAATAATTCGTCAATCGATACTTCCGGTTCGTCTATCACGCGCACCAACGCGTCGCAGACTTCGCCCAAGTTATGCGGCGGCAGGCTGGTCGCCATCCCCACCGCGATGCCCTGCGCCCCATTCACCAGTAAATTAGGGAACTTGCTGGGTAGTACGGTCGGCTCCGTACTGCGCTCGTCATAGTTGGGGACGTAATCGACCGTGTCCAGCTTTAAATCTTCCAGGATGAGCGACGCTGTCTGTGAAAGGCGGGCCTCGGTATACCGCATCGCCGCCGCCGGCAACCCCGCAATACTGCCAAAGTTCCCTTGTTTATCTATCAGTACGTACCGCATGTTCCATTCTTGGGCCATGCGGACCAGCGTGGGATAAATGACCGCCTCGCCATGGGGGTGATAATTTCCGCTGGTATCGCCGCTGATTTTTGCGCATTTGACGCGGCTACTGTTGGGACCCAGATTAAGGTCGTTCATCGCGACCAAAATCCGCCGTTGCGATGGTTTTAGCCCGTCCCGCACATCGGGTAAGGCCCGACTCACGATGACGCTCATCGCGTAATTGAGGTACGCGTCTTTTAACTCATCCACAATCGGCAAGTCTACTAGCCGGCCCAGGTGGATATCCGTCCCCACCGGCAGATCCCCCCCCGGTACAAAATCGTTCGGGAGATCGCCACGAGAAAGGTCGCCACCGGGTAGGTCGCTGTCGGATCCGCCGTTACCGCCGTCGTTTGGGTCGCTGGCCAAGGGTAAACTTCCTGTGTTAAGATTTTGCAAGAAACACTGGCAATCATGAAAAAGTGACTTTTCCTAACCACCGGTGATCGAACCTTAAATATACCCGGTGGCGTCGGCTTTCTCAATTGGCCAAACGGGGTAAATTATGGCAATAAGTGCTTAGAAATAAACAACTTAGAGAAACGCTTTGACTGCCTCTAGGAAAGTGACTCGCGCACGGCTTAGCGACTGCCTTTTTGAAAGAAACTTGCAAGTGTCGCATAAGCCTGCGCGGCTAATTGCCAAAATTCTGGACGGCCCGCTAGATCATCATCTTATCCATGAATAATGCCCTTTCGGTATTAGCTCCCCATTTCCCCCAGATTTACCAGCAATCCCGCAGACGAGCCATTTCACCAAAGAAAGGAATTCGATTCGACCCAAACTTTCGCCGATGAATACCAGAAGCGAGGGATTCGCTCACAAATAAAGTCCACCTCACAACTTGACGTTATCGCTGGGGTGTCTGGACTCTGGTAAATGCTGGTCCGCCGGCAGGCGGCATGCGCTAAAGGGAATTTGGCATGGTGAAATCGAACCAACCGCAGGGTTTGTGGCCATATTTGGTTATTCTTAGCCTGCTGTTTGCCCTTTGCATGAGCATGCCGCGTAGCTGGCGGAAAACCGCCGAGCACTCTGCGCGAACGATCGCCGCCCAGCGACCCGACCCCCTTGCGCGGTCGCTTATGTCCCCCCTTGATAAGCCACAGGCGCAATCCGGTGCGGTGGGGTCCAACACCAACCCTCCCGTCTTGGGTAAACTGCTTTCCAGCGAAGAGTATCTATCGCAAACCTCTTCCTCCCCCGATACAGTCACTTCACCTCTTCTGGCAGCGGAACTTTCCCCGTCAAAAAAATCAGCAACATTGCAACCCGTGGAGTTGCCGCTGGCGAAAAAAATAACCGAACAGTACCAACCGGTTATCCAATCCGCCAAACCATCGCAAAATCGCCATATACCCCAGATTCCCACTGACTCGGTCTGGCTCGCGCAAGTCGATCGTTTGGTCGATCGGGTGCGGATCAATTTACGCCCCGTCGATTTTCGCAATGTGCTGCACTGGTCCCGCAAACTGCCACAAACGTCTAATAGAGATGGCAACAAGATCGTTCCATTGGAAAACAACCCTCTTCATCCCTCCCTGTCACGCACGGATAATAACGCCCCCCTGACCCCGAGACCGCTTGCGATTCCCGAACAACCAGAAATACTCGCCGCAAATTCGCCGCAAAATCTCGCTCCGCGGCATCAGCCTTCCACAACTCCCCTGACGCCCGATCAACCCGGCCCTTTGGCCGATGCACCGCTCCCCCTCTCTGCTATTCCGCAGCCAAATACCCATTGGCCAAAAGCCTGGGCGTTAGTCCAGCGATGTGAAGTATTGCGCGGAGAGGAAACATCACGGTTATGGGCGAACCGGGTGTTGGCTTGCCTGGAGAACCTAGAAACACTGTCCCTGGTTGATCATCGTTCGCGGGAAATTTTGGCGGAATTGCGGTACTTATCCCAAGAAGTGGGCCGACTGCCAAATCTTAAGGATGCCCCCGCCCTGGCCAAACTGCTGCATCAGACGCAGTATGATTTGGTCCGCCGATTGGAATTGTGGGATGAAATGTCCGCCAGCGCCACGCAGCGTGGCATGCAGGCGGGAGCCCTGGGAACCGACATTAGTCCCGATACAGAGATACTGCAATTACTACAAGAAGTCCAGGCGTTACTGGCAACCGCGCCGCAAGGGGAGACCTGGCGCGTTTATCTGCGGATTCCGGAACTGGCGGAACTGGCCCAGGGAAATCATTCGCGGCAAAATTCGGCGATTGCCGGTTTGCAGCCCGCCAGCCATGGGTTTGGCGGGATAGGCCCCGACCAAGCGACCATGGCCATTGATTTGACCGCGCGGCGGCGGCAGCTAGCGCGGCAAATTGTCAATCGCCTGCAAAGTGCGCAACTGGACCAGGCGCAACGGACGTTCATTCAAACCACGGTGGTGGGCAAGCTGGCGGACACGCTAGATCGGTGGCTAGTGGAACCCCTGTCGTTGGCAGATATTGCGGCCCAAATCGAACAATACGAGGCGACGCATTTCCCCGCCGAGGGGCGGCGCTTGGGCTACATCACACGGCAATTATCGTACTCGACCGATCCGCGCGACCAGTCACTCGCGCGGTTGCTCGACTTGCATTATCGCAATGCGAATTTCCGGGTCTCGCTAAGCGAGCAGATTTTAAATCGTCTGATCCCCGCCCAACCGGCCGAGACGGAACAGGTCCGCGAGCGCGTGGCCGGCGTGGCCGCCAATGGTCAAAGCACCATGTTCAGCGATGTGCGGGTGCGGCTGCTGCCGCATAATTCGGCGTGGAATTTTTCGTTTGATATTACGGGCCAGGTTGATTCACAAACCACGTCGCGCTCGGGTCCGGTCACGTTTCTCAATCGAGGGTATTCCAATTACTACGCGCAAAAAAATGTGCTGATCAGCCCCGCGGGCATTCATACCCAGCCCGCCACGGTCAGCGCGGATAACCGGACCCGGCTGGCGCGGCTGCGGACTGATTATGACAACGTTCCCATTATGAGCTCGATTGTGCGCAATTATGCCCTGCGGGCCCACGAAGAATCCCGCCCCCTGGCGCAGCGTGAAGTCAGCCAAAAAGTGGCCGTCAAAGCTAGCCGCAAGGTTGATAGCGAAGTTGATAGCCGGATGGCCGCGTTGGAGAAACGCTTGACGGAGCAGTTTTTACCACGGCTGGAGCGTTGGAGCCTAACGCCGCAAGTGGTTGATTTGCATACCACGCCCACGCGGGCTGTGGCCCGGCTACGGCTGGCGGGTGACCTGCAGTTGGCCGCGCATACGGCCCGGCCGCTGCTCATGTCGGACAGTTTGGCCAGCGCGCAATTGCATGAGACGCTGCTTAATAACATTTTAGACCAAATGGAGGTGGCGGGGCGGTCTTTTACCGTCGCGGAGCTGCTGACTCATTTGCGTGAAAAAACGGGGGCGATGCGCGCTACCCTGCCCGCGGACCTGCCCGACGATGTGCGGGTGACCTTTATTGACGAGGATCCGCTGTCGATTCGCTGCCAAGAGGGGCGAATCGAACTGACCTTGGCGATCGCCGAGTTAAAACAAGCGCAGCGCGTGTGGCGCGACTTTGAAGTGACCGTGGCGTACCGCCTGGTCCCGCGGGGTTTGCAATTGCAGTTGGTCCGCGACGGCACGATCGACTTGGGTGGGGAAGCGCATACCGGCAAGTTGGATGTCGTTTTACGCGGCATCTTTGCCAAAATCTTTGCCCGTGAACGGCAATGGGACCTCTTTCCACTGGCACTGGTGGATGATCCCCGCTGGCAAGGCTTGGCCTGGCAAGAAACCATCAGCGACAATGGCTGGCTCGGTTTGTCGTTGGTCACCGGGGCGAGTCTCTCCACGGCAACTCAAGCTGATCGCGCCACGCACCCCCAGCGCTAGACGTCCCGTCAAGATTCTCAATATCTTATTGTTTTACCTCTATTCCGCGGGGAGAAGTTGAGGTGTGTGGAGGAGTGGAGTTTGGAGATTGCTTAGGCGAAACGCCTTTCGTAGCGGCGACGTTCCGTCGCCGATCAGGACGTAACGGCGACGTTTCGTCGCCGATCAGTACGTAGCGGCAAGTTTTACTCGCCGGTCAGGCCGTACCGCCGATCAGGACGTCGCAACTACGCGGAGAACGGCGAATAATACCCGCCGGTACCACTCGGCTAAGAACTTTGATTTTCGCGGGATAGGCCTGGATGAGTGAAAATTGAAGCAGGCCCGCCTACTTGCGCTTGGTGCTTTTGCTTTCCACTTCTAAAAAGTGGGCTAGGACGGCGATCCACGTGCCAATTTCGTCCCATTCGCGCACCGGTCGGCCCCCTAAAATGATCCCCGCCATTTCATCGGCACTTTGTTCGCCATGCAGCACTCGCACTGGCGGATTGTGGGGATTACGGGGATTATCCGCCGAGTTATCCCACACAAATTCCGCCCGGATCACCGTCCCCCGCGGTAAGATAAACCGCCGCTGGTAATGGTAGGTGTCTTGCCAGTTAAAGTCCCAGTCGGGAATAAACAGCAGATTCCGCGTGGTTTTATTGGGTAACTCGGCCCATACTTTTACCTCTTTGCCAATCAAATGCAGATGCGCCCAGATACTGCGAATTTCATAATCAGCGGGCAGGATAAACTTGTCAGTCCGCTTATAAGCCGCTTCGCCGGGAGGAATGTCAATCTCCGACGAGCCTAAAAGGAGCACGCCCAAGTTGCGCGGAGGGGCCTTATCCGTAAAGTACAGGCCCACCTTTGTTTGATCGGTTTCTTCCTTGCCGCTGGGACTATAATGCATTTGCAGCACCAAATCAGTCCCTGGCTTGAGAGTGAGCGCTTCGTCGGGGGCAAAAAAGTTAGCGCCCTGCCCCGGTGCATAACCGGGTGTAAATCCCGCGGGCAAAAACCCGGGGTCGTTGCCGGGATAGCCCTGGCCATCATGCTTTTTTGCCCGGCGGCGGGCGGTGCCGCTCGTATCCAGAATTCCCACGGCGTGATGCGTCACGCGACGGTTGCCGGGAAGTACTTCAATCCCCTTGAGGTAGGTCTGTTTTTTTAACTTCAAGGGAAAAACAAAATGGTGGTAGACGTCACGCCCCTCCGCCGGAACGGTAAAGGGTTGCGGCAGCGCAAGAATCAAATCCGGTTCGCCGTTTTGCCAACCCGTGGGATACTTGGGCTGGGGAGGGAGATCCGTGGCTTCCCCTTCGGGCGCGCCGACGGACGCCCAAGCGACAAATTTAGCAATCTGGGCTTCTGTGAGGGAGCGGTCATTTTTAAAGTTTCCCCAGTCGGCGTGCGGCATCCAGGGGGGCATGATTTGCCGCTTTGTGATTTCGGCCAGTTGATTGGCCCGTTTTTTGGCGTCGGCATAGGTCAAGAGCGAAAACGGGCCGACATTGTCCGGCCGGTGGCACGCCGCACAATGTTGGAACAGCAAAGGGGCGATGTCTTTGTTAAAGGTGGGGGGAGCTTCGTCGGCGTTGACGGTGGCAGTGATGTTCTGCGCAAGTAATGTAGCAGCGCAAAGAAGCGACCAGGGAAGAAAAGGAATTCGCATACTTGGGGCAGGGTTGAAGGCGTAGGATGGGACCAGCCGCTTATCATTCTTGCTAGTTTTCAAACGGCGCTACGGCGCAGTCCCAACATGAATAATCGTGGGACAGCGCGGACGGTAACTTCAATATCGTCATCATGAACCCGCCGTTTGTCCCACGCTAGGGTAAATCCAGCATCTCACGGAGTGAGATCAGTACATTGTTGTCCTCTCACTCCGTGAGAGGAACTAGCGGCTATCTTGAGTTAGTACGGCCTAAGTTCAATTCAAAATCCGATTGAAATTTAACCCTCTCACTACATCTCACGGAGTGAGATGAGTACATTAGGGCATATCAATATCACACCCAATCGCCGTGCTGCGGGGGACGGCAATTTCTTTTCCTTGCTGGATGGCCCGAAGCGCGTCGCGCAGTTCGGTGGCGGTTAGCTGTTCACGGCGTTTACCAAAGTCGGCATAACGATCATCAATTCGCCCCCGGTACAGCAACTCCCCCGCCGCGCTCATCACCGCGACTTCCGGCTTTTTGGTCGCACCGGTCCAACGGGCCAACAGGCACTCGGGGTCCAATATCGCCGTGCATTCAAATCCATACTCCCGTGCATGCGTTGCCGCGGCCTCTGGCGTGAGGTCCCGATCGGCATAGACCAGACAAAACGCGAACTTGGCTCTGTCATTTGGCCCTGCAACTTGGATATCCTGTTGTTTCACTTTTCCAAATTCCGCATAAATCCGCTTGATCTCTGCCGCATATCCGTTGGACATGGGACAGTCATGGCCGTAAAAAATGAGCACGGTGGCGGATGCGGGAGTAGCATTTAGTCGAAAAGTATTGCCATCTAGTGCCTTAAATGGCTCACTGAAAATCCCCTTTGCTGAAATGCTATCAGACTGCATTTCCGTTGCAAATAACGGAATTAAACCTTGAAGGTTTGAAATAAAAACGATGAATAAACAAAAGAATTGCCACGACCGCATTTTTTCCTCAAAAATCACGAAAACCGCCAAACTCTTACCTTACCTGGGAATTTTGCGTCTGGTTTCGGGCTAACGGGCATGATTGTGAATCAATGTTCTCGAAAATTAATGACAAATTTGCGAAAAATCTGCCAACTTCTCGCAAATTTTCAGCAAATATTCACTTTTCACGAAATCTTTGTCCGGTTACTCCGTCGCTTATCGCAATGAGGAGTGGAAATGATTTCAACCCCTCAAAAAAAGGAATGTTACGATGTCCAATCAAATCCTTCGCTCGCTTACCTGGACCAGTGTTTGCTTGATTGCCTTGGCAGGAACTGTAAACTTAAGTTCCACGCAGGTAGTGCAGCGGGATGGCGCCCTGCCGACGATTCAGGTTGCCTCCCAGGGCGGAATCGCTCCTTCCAAGGATGTATTGAGCAGCAAATTCGGTGACTTACAGGCCAAGTATGGTGACCTTCAAACCAAAAATGGTGACTTGCATACAAAATGGGGTGACCTGCATACAAAAATTGGCGACTTGTATTCGAAAATGGGTGATTTATCAGCGGACTTCCCTTACTAGGGGCCTAGAGCATCCCCGCAACATTCAAAGTTTCAACACGCCTCACCGATCCCGGAGAGGCGTGTTTTTTTTGTGGTTTGTAGGAACTCTTGGCTTTTTACTTATTCAAGTTCCGATTTTGCGTGCCACTGAAAATCCGCCAGAAGTGCTTATATGGTATGTTAACGAAACAGCCCCCCTTGCCGCGGAACAGCGCAACTATGATCAATATCTAGAATGGCTGGATGGATCTGAACTATCAAAAGCACGGGAGCTAGCGGCGAACCTTCGAAAGGACCTACGAGAATTTCGGGAATCAGTAGCCAAGGAACAACAAGAAATCGAAAATGCCACCCAGCGTCATGCCGGGAAGTTACCAGTGGTCATTGCCACAAATCAACTTGCACAACAAGGTATCTACCGGTTGTATGACCCCCAGACACTACAGTTTGTGAATGTGCCTTGCAAGTTCCCGACTACACATGACTATATTCTGGCGAGCAATCCCTTGGTAATGGCGGATTCCCTGGCTCTCATATTAACAGAAACGGCCCGCAAGTTTGATCCCGCCCGCTATCGCTTTGTGTTAATAACCAAATCCCACGGTAGTCCAGAGTACGCCTTGACCGTGAGATTACCTCGCCATCACGAGGATATCACTCGCGAGCAGCTATTGGCGTCCTTGGCAGGCACATTAACCGTCAGTCATCCCAAACCAAAGATTGGTATTTCAAAACAAGAGTATCTGCGTCTCCTGCACAATGCTGGCTCACGTTACAAAATGAAATTTCAGTTGGTTTTTATCGAAGCCTGCCAAGGCGTGTTCGCCGAAGTCGAAGCAGAGTCCTTGCCCACAAATGTAGAAGTTCTTTTTTCCAGCGGAAATCGAGGACTACAATATCAGACTTTGAATTATCCCAGCTTGTTAAGCGCGCCTGATGATTCCAAAACTTCCCTCTCCCAAAAATTGAATGATTTTCTAGCCCCCAATTATTTGGCAATTTATCGAGTTACCAGCTGGAATTGGCTGGCTTGGGCGGCACTCATTCCCTTGTTGCTTATGCTGGCTTGGACAATTTTTAAATTAATTCGTTCCAAAACCATCACTAACCGATAGTCGAAATTAAATCCTGTCAAAATTAACTGTCAGCACCCTTGTCCGCTTGCCACAATTGACAACAATCTTTTTGATAAACTTGCTCTCTTCCAGATTGGTTTTTCCTTATGCAATTCAAAATAACTTGCTGCATTTTAAGCCTGCTTGGATGCTTGGATTTGACACCAGCCGCCGCCGACTGGCCCCAGTTTCGCGGGCCGAACAGCGACGGCGTCCTGGCCCTGCCGGCTGGGACCAGCCCGACCATTCCCCGCGAATGGAGCGAAACGTCCAACCTGGCCTGGAAAGTCCCACTTCCCGGTCCTGGCTGGTCGCAACCGGTCGTGGTGGGAGATAACGTCTATGTCACCGCGGCCGTCAGCCAAAAACTCGCCCCGCCCAAGGGTTTTAGCTCTGGCAGTGGCGATTTTTCCTCTTTTTTAGGTGGATTAAAAAAAGCCCCGGATATCACGATCGATTGGCAGGTCCTATGTTTTGATTTGGCCACGGGAGAAAAACGGTGGCAAAAAACCGCCGTCGCCGCCAAGCCGCAGCACGCCATTCACCCCTCCAATACTTATGCCACCGAAACACCCGTTGCCGATCAACATGGAGTCTACGCCTATTTTGCCCCGTCGGGAAAGGTGGTCGCCTTTGATCCCGCGGGCAAACTGCGGTGGGAGCGGGACCTGGGTGCGTATAAAACCATGCAAAACCTAGGCCCGGGCAGTTCTCCCGCCATTTGCGATGGAAAAATGATCATTAATTGCTTTAACGAGGAAAAAGCATTTACCGTTTGCTTAAATACGGCGGATGGAACTCCACTCTGGCAGGTTGACCGTAAAGAAACAGGAACCTCGTGGAGTACACCTTTGGTCTGGCAAACCAGCGCGGGGAGAGAACTGGTGATTTCCGGTCAAAAGTTAATGACCGGCCTGGACCCTGCCACGGGAAAGGAACTCTGGCGGATTGCGGGGTTTGAAATGCCAGGGGCATCCTCCCCCACGTGTGATGCCGAACGCATTTATTGGGGGTATGTCAGTCCGTTTGCCCGAACGCCGTTGTATGCCGTTCCCGCGGGTTTGCGGGGAGATTTATCCCCGGCCAAGGGGAGCAAGGATATCCAGGATCAAGCCTGGTCGGTAAAGAATGGGGCGCCCGACATGCCGACGCCACTATCGGTGGGGGGAAAGCTGTACATCCTGAACGATAACATAGTGCGTTGTTTCAACGCCGCCACGGGCAAAGAACTGTATAAGCAGCGATTACAACAACTGCAAAATGTGGCGGCCTCGCCGGTGGCGGTGGGAAATCTGGTGCTCATTGTCGATGAAGCGGGGAACGCCGAACTTTTAAGCCAGTCCGAAAAGTACGAACGCGTCGGCGGGGGAAAGCTGGCAGATATGTTTTGGTCGACACCCGCGGTCACGCCAGACGCGATCCTCTTTCGGGGGCAAGAGCACTTATTTTGTGTCCGGGCAAAATAATTGATCCCGCCGTATTGTTTGTAAAAGCACGCGAAAAAAAACAACAGACCGCGATTCGCATGGAAACGCGGTCTGTCGAAACATTCTAGCTAACACGTTCTAAAAGTTGTGGCCGCCCGACGGTGACCTGTCACAAAAGCGGATCAGGTCGAGCGTACCCGTCGGCCGCTGGTCAAGCGAGCCACCTCTGGTTATGACTACACATGGTAGAGACCACCTCCTTTACATTGCGAGATCACCGCCCGGCCTGTTGCTTAGCCCGCGTTTGATCCCAGACTCCCCACGGTTGGAAACCAGTTTCCCTCCCGTAGGCTCCTGTTTGGTTAGGCCACGTTTGCCCAACACACGCAACACTTGAATTATGGTAAGCCCATTCATGAAGTCAAGACAGCTTCCTCCGGTCGCGGGTTCGCCCAATTTTTTGGAATTGCGCGGCGCGGCGGTGCATAATTTGCGCAACCTCAATCTGGATTTGCCTTTACAAAAATTCATCGTGCTCTGTGGGGTCAGTGGCAGCGGTAAAACCAGCCTTGCCCTGGACACCCTTTATGCCGAAGGTCAACGCCGCTACATCGAAAGCTTTTCCACCGATATCCGCCAATTTCTGCAAAAACTGGAAAAGCCCAATATCGCTAGCATCCGGGGGCTCCCCCCTGCCGTGGCAATCACCCCGGATCACCGCGCGACAGGCAGCCGGGGGACCGTGGGGGGAGCGACCGAGCTGGACGAGTATCTGCGACTGCTGTTTGCCCGCGCGGCGGTCCCCTCTTGCCCCAACTGCCAGCGTCCCTTACGGGGTTGGACTCCCGCGGATGCTGCGGCATTCCTCGGCCAGCTTTCCCCGGATGTGCGGCTGCTGGTGACGATCGTGTCGCAAATTCCTATGCAATCTCGGGAATCCGCCGACCATTTTGGTCAGTTTATCACCACGCAGCGCGAACAGGGATATTTGCGCATCTTGTTCCGGGGCAAGATTTATCATTTAGATGAGGGAGCGCAACGGACGGAACTGGAACAAGCGTGGCTGACAGGGGAAGATCCCGACGCGGAAGTGGAAATTGTCCTGGATCGGCTGAGGACTGGCACCGCCACGGCGGAACGGTTGCGGGAATCGCTAGAAGCGGCCTTTAGTAAGGGGAACGGCCACGCCCAGGTGTATGCCGCCGCGCGGGATCACTCGCTATCTGAAAATTCGCCCGAACCACGGCCCGTTAGTATATCTGGCGAGCCATACAGCCGCTGGAGTTTTTCCCGCGATATTCGGTGCTCTGTCTGCGGGGTTACTCTGGCGTCCCCCCAACCACAACTCTTTAATCCCCA
The DNA here is from genome assembly GCA_033762255.1 of Pirellulales bacterium. Taxonomy (NCBI): domain Bacteria; kingdom Pseudomonadati; phylum Planctomycetota; class Planctomycetia; order Pirellulales; species Pirellulales bacterium. Next base: position 39,925 of record JANRLT010000049.1, read on the forward strand.
CAGTCCCCTAGGAGCCTGTTCCCACTGCCAAGGAAGCGGCAGCCTCGTGGATCTGGACCTGGCGCGGGTTGTTCCCGATCCGACCAAAACATTGCGTGACGGGGCGATCGCGCCGTGGAACGGAGCGGCATATAACCATGAATTGACACAACTGTTGTCGCTGGCGGAAGCATTGCAAATCCCCCTGGATATGCCGTATGCGCAATTAACCCCTGCCCAGCGAAAATTGATAGAACAAGGATCGCCCCAGCACAAGTTTGGCGGTTTGCGCGGGTTCTTTGCCAAGCTGGAAAAAAAGCGGCACAAGGCCGCCGTACGCACGTTTCTGAGTCACTGGCGGGGAAGCAGACCCTGCCCCGCGTGCCACGGATCACGGCTTAATTCCGCCGCGCTGGCTTATCGGCTAGCTGGACAGACCATCACCCAATGGCAGGGACAGACCGTGGACCAATTGCAATCGCTTTGCCAGGATCAATTGGAAAAATCCGCCAATCAACCCACGCAAGAAATGTTGCTGCGGCAACTCGCCAATCGTCTGGAATACTTGCGGCAGATTGGGCTGGAATATTTAACCCTGGACCGGCAATTTCGCACACTCAGTGGTGGCGAAGCGCAGCGGGTGCGGCTGACCGCGGCGCTGGGATCCAGCTTGGTCAATGTGCTGTATGTGCTGGATGAACCGGCGGGAGGCCTGCACCCCAGCGAAACAGGCAAGATGATCGCGTTTCTGGGCGCGCTGCGCGATCGTGGTAACACCGTGCTGGCGGTCGAGCACGCATCCTCGCTGCTGCTGGCCGCGGATCATCTGGTGGAAATTGGCCCTGGCGCGGGGGAACGGGGAGGAAACCTGGTCTTTCAAGGGACACCCGCGGAGATTTTAACCCACCCCAATAGCCAAACCGGCGCGTACCTGGCTGGCGAGGCGGGGCACGAATCGCGTCCCACCACCCGCCCCACCCAGCAGGGCTGGCTGCGGCTGACGGGCGCGCGGGGGCATCACCTACAAAATCTAACGGTGGAATTTCCGCTGGGCCTGTTATGCGTGATCACTGGCGTCAGCGGCGCGGGCAAAAGCACGCTGCTGGAACAGACGCTTTATCCCGCGCTTTGCCGCAAGAAAAAAATCTCGGCCCCACCCCCGCTCCCTTACACCGAACTGAGCGGCGATGGGCCGATCGAGGATGTGATCTTGGTCGATCAGCGGCCCATCGGCAAATCCCCCCGGTCCAATCCCGCGACGTATCTCAAAATCTTTGATGAAATCCGGAAACTGTTTGCCGAGACCGCCGATGCCAAGGCGCGCAACTTTGGGCCGGGGCATTTTAGCTTTAACGTCCCGGGGGGCCGCTGTGAAACCTGTCGAGGCGACGGGACGTTGCGCATCGATATGCAGTTTTTGCCTGATGTGTTTGTCAACTGCCACGAATGCCAAGGATCTCGCTTTCGCGACGAAGTCCTCAAGGTCGAATACCGCAACCGCAACATCGCCGAAGTCCTGGCCCTGACCGCGCGCGAGGCGTTTACGTTTTTTCGCGGAGCTCCGCACATCCAGGCCCGTCTGAAACAACTGCTGGATGTGGGGCTGGATTATTTGCGTCTGGGCCAGGCGGCCAACACCCTTTCCGGCGGCGAGGCGCAACGGCTTAAGTTGGCCGGTTACATTGCCGCGCTCAAGCGCTCGCGCACGCTGTTTTTGTTGGATGAGCCGACCGCCGGACTGCATTTTTCGGACGTGCGGCAATTGTGCGGCTGCTTTGAGGCGCTCTTGGATGTGGGTCATTCCTTGATTGTGGCCGACCATCACCCCATGTTGCTCTCCGCCGCCGATTACGTGATCGAGTTGGGGCCCGGTCCCGCGCGCCTTGGGGGACGGATCACCGGCACCGGTACACCAGGGGACTTTATGCAAAAGCCAGAGAGCCTGACGGGAAATGTGCTGCGGGAATGGCGAATCATGAGTGGGTAGTGGAAAGTGTGTAGTGGATAGTGGGAAGGGGATAGTGGGAAGGACAGAGCGGCTAGTGTATGGTGGAGTGGTTGGTGTAAGTGGGTCATTTTGGGAACTTTCATCACATTCTTTTGAGGAAATAACATGGGTACGGAAGTGCGTAATTTTCGCGAACTCCAAGTTTGGCAGCGGGGGATGGATTTGGCCGTGAGAGTTTGCCGAGCGGTTTCAACTTTTCCAAACTATGAAATGTATGGCTTGGCATCGCAACTGCGACGGGCCGCGATTTCCATCCCCTCAAACATAGCCGAAGGGAGTGCTCGCTCTGGAACTCGCGAATTCCTCAATTTCTTGTCCATTGCCCAAGGTTCCCTGGCTGAAGTGGAAACACAACTGGAAATCGCGTTCAGATTAAACTATGTTCAAACCACCACCTTTGAGGAATTTTTGTCCGAAACCCAACAATTGACAAGAATGCTGTTTGGCTTACGCAACTCATTGCAAAAAAGGTTGGAACAAAAATAGCCTTTCACTTTTCACTACTCACCTTTCCACTCTCTACTGTTCACTACCCACTACCCACTCCCCCTCCCCATGTGGCGCAATATTTACGGACACGATCACCTGGCGGAATATTTCCAAACCGCCGTCGCGCGGGGGCGACTGGCCAGCACGTTCCTCTTCGTCGGCCCCACTGGCGTAGGGAAGCACACGTTCGCCAGACAACTGGCCCAGACGCTGCTTTGCCATCAACGGTCGGTGGAACGGTTTGTCCCGTGCGACATGTGTGAAAGCTGCCGATTGTTCCTGGCGGGAAACCACCCGGATTTGCATGAAGTGCGCAAGCCCGAGGATAAAAGCGAAATTCCCGTCGCGCTGCTCATTGGCGATTTGACCCGCAACATGCGCATGAAAGAAGGCTTTAGCTATGAAATGCATCTCAAGCCCTATCTGGGAAACATGCGCGTCGGGATCATTGACGATGCCGATTATCTCAATCAAGAAGGGGTCAACTCGCTGCTCAAATTATTGGAAGAACCCCCGCCTCATACCGCGATCATCCTGATCAGCCACGACGTCAACCAGCAGCTACCCACGATCCGCTCCCGCGCTCAACTCATTCGCTTTCGCCCCCTCTCGACCGAAAATCTGCGCGCCGCCCTGGGGCAAACGGATCTAGCCGCCGATCCCGCCGCACTCGAGCGCGCGTTGCAACTGGCCAACGGCAGCGTGGGCCAGGCACTCGAAACCTCCCACCCCGATTTTTGGCAGTTCCGCCAGCGATTGTTTGCCTCCCTGGCCAAATTGCCGCTGAACAATGTCGCACTCGCCCGCGAGGTGCTGGAATTTGTCGAAGCCGCCGGCAAAGAGGCCCGCGATCGACGTCCCCGCCTGATTTGGGCGATGCTGCAAACCGCCGAGTTTTATCGGCACTTGGCCCGCGCGCTATGCGGACAGGCCGATACCGCGGATCCAACTCTTGCCGCCGCGCTCGCCACCGCGCAGCGGCAGGAGGGGTGGGATATCGAGGCCGTGCTACACTGCGCCGAACGGTCCCTTGCCGCCACCGAGCATGTCGAACGCTACCTCAACCAAAACATCCTCTGCGAAGCCTGGCTCGAGGAACTGAGTGTTACGCTAAGCCCCGTGGGAAGTGCGTAGTGGGAAGGAAAATGGTTAGTGGGTAGTGGATCTGAAGAATTATACGCTATCTAGCTAAATATAGCGCAGCTAGCATTTTGTAAATGCGTGAAGACTTAATGCATAATAGTGACATGACGCAACCGCGTTGCGGTAGATGGGGTACCGCAACGCGGTTCTGCATCATAGCCCACGGGTTGGAGCGCAGTGAACAACCCTGGGAAAAATGGCAAAAATAAGGGCTCCGTACTCCAACGGAGTTCCGTAAATTCTGGGTATACTGGGTAAAATCCAGGCTACGTTTACTTGCGATTGGTATTTCTTAGCCAGTAGTTTATGCGTGCAGAAGAATATGCCTGAATCAATTCGTAATTCGCAATTAAACTGCCTTCACTTCACATAGGCCTTTGGTTCCAAAATCTTCTCCGGCGATTCCTTGGCCAGTTTGACAAATTCATCGATGCAGGGGGGGCAACAAAACAGATACTTTTTACCATCGATGATCCAGACGCACTGCGCGTTGGCCTTGGTTTGGGTGATTGGGCATATAGGGTCCCCCGGTTTAGGGCTAAAATCATGCTGTGACTTAAACCCGCGGTATTTTTCCGACGCGGTGATGCCGCCATTCGCCTGAATATCCGCCGCCGTCAGCTTTCCCCCCGGTGTCAGGTACAAATCCCGCTCCGCCTGTGCGGTAACTTTTTGTGGCATTTCCGCCTCGTGCGGATCCACGGTCTGAAAGCTAAACCGATTCCGCGTGCCGTCAAAAATCATCTGCGGTACCACGACCAACAGCCGCGCGCCAATGTACTCCGCTGGCAGCGTCCCCTCGAGCAGCGACGTCTGTCCCGTTGGATCGTCCGGTTGTGGTCGTGATTCCAGCTTGACCGCCACTGCCTGCGGTTTATCCGGAGTGCTGACATACGCGGTCACTGTTTGCTTTGGCACCGGCACGACCTTGCTTTGGTCCTCCCCCAGTGTAAAGAATTTCATCACGCCCCCTTCGGCAAAGATCACCTCGATATGATGATGATTCTGCCCCACCGCCACGATGATTCCCCCATGCGCGCCGGGATCGTGGGCGTGGTCGGAAACCGCCCCTAGCTTTCCCCACCAGCCGCTGGTGGCATAAACGGCTAAAATCAACACGCCCAAGGCTATGCCGGCCAGGACCGCCAGCCGCGCGTTCCCCCGGCGCGGGTGGCGTAAATTGGGCGAAATATAGCTGGGAGATAGACGCGTTGGGGGCATACAAGCATATCAAAGCGTAGGAGCTACGGCTGCCAACTAGGAACTTCCTGGCCATCTTTGCGGCGGGCCAAACGCTGGAACACGCCCAGTTTGGCGGGATCGGCGGAGTTGGCGAATTGAATTTCATCGCTGAGGAAATGGACGCTGCCGTCGGCAAAGACAAACTGCGCCCCGCCGGTGTGCTGGCTGCCATAACCCGCCGCCCCGCGTGGGTCGCAACTGAGATAATACGGTTCCGGGGGGATATTTAGCGGATAAAAGGCGGTGGCCAGCACATTGGGAATCCCCTCGCGCTCACAGCGGTCCCACCCTTCGGCACCGGCCCAAACCGCGGCAAAGGAGGCCGAACCGCGCTCGCCGATGGCCAGGGTTTTGCTGGTGCCATCGGTCACTTCCCGGATGCGCACGACGGTATTCCCGCCAAACAGGCCATTGCCGGCAAAGTCGGCGGGTTGCCAATCGGCAGAGTTTGTCAGCCAAAAATCGCCAAACGAGCCAACATAGTGCGACACCGCCACCCGCACGCCAAAGTCATTAGAGTGCGAATGCCCGCCGCTTGAGCCGTCAGGCAAAATATGCCCAAGGAGCGCGGGGCCAAAGCCGCCGCCGTTAGGTCGGCTCGGTGATTGGCTATTAAACACAAAGCCGCTCAGCGTGCGGCTGTCGCTTTGCAAGACTTCAATCGGGTCGGCGGGGCAGCGATACACGCTGATCCACTTGCGGAGGTGCTTTTGGGTAAAGGGATTGGCCAGGATCCATTGCAGGCGATTCTGGCGCGGGTTGATTTGCTTAAAGAGAGGTTCTTCCTCGATGAATGGCAACAACAGCGTCCCCCAGCCCCACGCCTGCCGCATCACGGGGTCGTCCGTCGGCCCCCAGCACCCTTCGGGGAAGGACTTGTTGGCATTGTGATAGTTCGCGAGCGCGGTGCCGATCTGCCGTAAATTGTTCTGGCACTGGGTGCGGTGTGCCGCGCTACGAGCCTGTTGGATCGCGGGTAATAAGAGCGCGACCAACAGGCCAATGATGCCAATTACCACCAGCAGTTCGACCAGGGTAAAGGCGCGCGACCGCGCCGGGCGGATGCCCATTCTAAAGATGACATTTCTTTTAGCGAACACCCGTGGCGCGCAAACGCAAGTATCCGCTTCTAAGACAGAGCAACCAGCCTGGTGATCGGTAGGATGTTTCACACGCGGCATTAACTACCCCGTTTGTTTACGCCACAGCGGCGTGATTGCGCACACTGGTCGTAAGGATGATTTCCCTCCATGCTCGAATAACTGTATTTTAGGTTGCAATTACCAATAGGACAAGAATTTGCGCGGAATTACCGCTTTTTTTGCGGCGGTGTACCCTGATGTTTGGCAATTGTTTATCGCCAACGCCCCCCCTGGTGGTGCCTGGCGGTGGTCGGCGCGTTATAATCGCAGGCGGCTAAACACCGGTCTGAGAAGTGTGCGGAACGGGTCATTTCCGCACAGAGTGTCAACTAGTCCGCGAGGACCAGTCACAATCTTTACCCTTGGGAGGAACTTATGAGCTTACGCACAATTTTGCCTACGACGCTTTTGGCCTGTTGGACGGTCGCGGCCGTGTACGCCATCGAAGTACCTAAACCAGATCCGGGGCAAAAGGAACACGCGTGGCTCAAGCAGTTGGTCGGCCCCTGGGAAGTCGAACTAGAGGCCAAGGATACCGAGGGGAAAGTGTTGATGCAGTGCAAGCAAAACATCAGCTACCGGATGCTGGGCAATCTGTGGGTCGTGGCGGATATTGAAATGCTGGATGGGCAAAATACGATTCTCGGGTTGCAAACGATCGGCTACGACCCTAAGGCCAAGCAGTACGTCGGCACGTGGGTGGATTCGATGCATAACCATTTGTGGAACTATAGCGGCAGTGTCGATGAGGCCGGCAAGAAGTTGACGTTGGAAGCGACCGGCCCGAATATGTTACTGCCGCCAGGAGCTGTGCCGCAGATGGTCCAATATCGTGATGCGTACGAACTGGTCTCGCCGGACGAGATGAAGGTTGAGTCGTCGATGCAGATGCCGGACGGCAAGTGGATGGTATTTATGTCCGGCAAAGCCGTGCGCAAGCAGCAACCCGCGGCGAGGTAGGGAACGCTGCCGGGGAAGCAGGTAGGCAAGAAGCCAGTCAGTTAAGGCCTGTTGTCGAATGCACCAATTTACCCCAAAAGAGATTCATCCTGGGGCAATGCTGTGTAGGTGCGTGGCTGGGGATGAGCGTAGCGAACACTCCAGCGGGGCACTAAGCCACCTTTGTTTCCTCCATTAGCAGCGTAGGAGAATTCGCAAGAATTCTGATCTCTCCGCCTGGCCCGAAACTTTAGCAAGTTCCGCAACGAAAGACCGGAACTTTGGCAAGTTCCGCTACAAAAAAAGCAAACTACACCCAAGAGGGCTCGAACCTCTAACCTTCGGTTCCGTAGACCGATGCTCTATCCAATTGAGCTATGGGTGCTTGTGTCAGTATTTAATTTATTTATCGACCGCTTAAACCATTACTACCACACATTTTGCGGCTATTTACAACCACATTTTAACGGATTTTGGCCGCAGAACAAGCCCCGTCACCCCACCCCACGCTTGCCGCATTTACCGTAAAAAATAAGACGGCTGGATCATGGCGAAGGTTCATTTGGGGTAATTATCATAAAAATAATATTTACTCCATTAGACAATCAACTTGCGATAGGCGTTCATTTCGTGCGCCTGGACGCGGGCTAGGATTTCCGCCCAGAGTTCATTCATAAGGTTTAAATTCAACACCCCCTGGATCGTCTTGGCGGCAAATTGGCGAAACATTTCGGCGGCGCTGCTGGCGGTCGTGGCGGTAACAGCCAGAGCCATCTCGCGGTCGCAATGGGCAAACTCATTGGCGATCAGGCTCAGCGTGGGAAGCTTGGGCACGGGATCCGGGTCATTAACATACCGAAAAATCTTTCCTTTCAGCTCCTTATTAAAAGCCCGCATCGCCGCCTCGTTGCCGATCATGGGTGAGCCAAACGTGTAAACCTGGTGCACGTTGATCATTTTTCGCTGCAGCAACCACGCCGACAGATGCGCGAGCGCGCCCCCCAGGCTGTGCCCCGTGATCCAAATCGGCCGTTCGGACTTTTTCCATTCGGCCTCGATCCCCGCAAACACTGGATCCCAAATCTCGCCAATCGCATGCACAAACCCCTGATGAAAGCGCGCTCCCACTCCCGCCGCCATCAGGTCCGTCCCCAAACGCCCCTCCGGCACAATGAGTAAATTCAGCGCATCGGTCAAAAACCAGTCCTTTAGCCCGTCAATGCTGGTGGGGGACTCTGTCCCGCGAAACGCCACCACAATGTGGTCCGCGTTGGTTGCCACATACGCCTGGGTGTTGTCCACTTCATAGAGCTGGGCGTCCAGGCCCAGGTCGTCGGCAAATTTTTTACTGGCGACGGATTGGGGGGAGTAGGAATAATCCGCGGCCAACGCTAAAAATTGCGCATTAGCCACGGAACCCAGGTCATCTTCGGTCAGGATGTGACTCATGGTTGAGTGTTGCCAGGGGGGGCGGGGGTGGGTTGAAACTGGGGATCGGCCTCAAAAAACATGACATGCTGCCAGGGGAGCTTGTCAAATTGTTCGACGAGCTTGAAACCGTTGGGCTCTAGTTCCTTAAGGATTTGCTTTTTGCTCATTTTATGCAGTTCCTTGATTGGCACGTTGGGGTCTTCCAGGCGAAATTCCACCAGCACCAGCCGGCCCCCCGGCGCCAGGGACCGCCGCATGGCGGCCAGCATCTGTTCGGGATGCGAAAACTCATGATAAACATCCACGCACAAAATCAAATCCACCTTCCCAGCCGGCAACCGCGGATCAATGGGCGAGCCCAAGATCAACTCATAATTGGAAATATTTTCCTCTTTGGCCCGCTCCGCCAGTAGTTTCAGCATTTCCGACTGGATATCCACACACAGGACTTTTCCCTTTTCGCCTAGTGTCGGAGCGATTTTTAACGCATAAAAACCGTTGCCGCAGCCCATGTCGCAGACGACCTGGCCGGGTTGCAGCTTCAGCGTTTTTAACAGCGTGCTGCATTCCTCTTCCCGTTCGCGGTTTTCCCGCGTCAGCCAGGGAGCCCCCGCGTAATGCATAGTTTGGGCGATGGTGCGCCCTTTGTACGCTTCCAGCGCGGGGGGAAGTTCCTCCGGCGAGGAGAGCGTATTGTCAGTGGTCGGCTCCGCGGCTGAGGCGGTTTGCGACGGAGAGGTTGTCGCGGCAGGGGGAGCGGCCGCGGCGGGTTCTTCCGCCCCCCAACTGTAATGCCATCCGCCGCACAATTGCCATGCACCGCACAAAATGAGCGCAATCGCTATCCTGCCACATACAAACATCGTAATAAATCGTTTCATGGCCGGGGTTTCGATTGCGAGAAGGAAAATTCACCAACTAGAATAACGAGCGAACCTCTTGCCTGGTTCCGCTGACGATCATTATTCCCGATTTCACCGCCGCTTCGCAACTCTTTACTCGTATTTCCACCAAGTTTCGTGCCCCCCACCCCCCCCACGCCCGAGAGTTTTCCCCCCCGGCTACGCCTGCGCAGCCCACGAGAGTACGCGCGGGTCTACGCGCGCAAGGTATCGGTCGCCCAGCCATCGCTCTCCGTTTGCGGTTGCGAAAACGACCTGCCGCACCCTCGATTGGGTTTGTCGGTTTCACGTAAAGTGGGCAACGCGGTGGCGCGTAATCGCTGGAAGCGGCTCTTGCGCGAGGCGTTTCGGCTGGAGCAGACCGCGTGGCCCGGCGGTGTGGATTACGTGGTGATCCCGCGTGCTCCCGAACCGCCGGAACTCGCGCTGTTACGGGCGGAGTTGGCCGAAATGGCCCAAAAACTCGCCCGGCGGTTGACCAAGTTCCCCCCCCGCGCGGATCAGCCGCGGCGCAATCCCCAGCAGCGTTAATAATGTTAGAAAGTACAGCATCAACCAACAGCCGCCACGCGCTAGCGTCCGGTTGATTTCTTAACATGTCAAAGAACTAAACTATTACAATTGTCATCGCTATGTTGATTCATCTCTGGCAATTTTTACTTTCGCTTCCCGCGCTCGTGCTCATTGGGCTGGTGCGTCTGTACCAGTGGACGCTTAGCCCGTGGATTGGGCGGTACTGCCGGTTCTCCCCCACGTGCAGCAATTACTTTATCCAGGCGGTGCGCAAGTACGGCGCGGTGCGGGGTGCGTGGCGGGGGACGCTGCGGATCTGCCGCTGCCATCCGTGGCATCCGGGGGGATATGATCCGCCGTAGGGGGCAACATAAAAATGAATCGCAAAAAAAATTAACCACGGAAAACGAGCCAAAGTATTTCTGGAGTAACAAAGTTTAGCTTTTTTGGGGGAATAGTACGCTATTCACAGACAAAGCTTGTTTCTGGCCGTGGACAGCGATAACGTACAATCATGTTGTGATGGGCAGATTCGACATTCATGAGGTTCATTATGCGACATCATATTTTGGCCTGGACTGTGTGCGCATTGCTATTGATGGGTGTGGCGCATCCCGTGTCCGGGGCGGAAACACGCAAATGGCAATCCCACGACGGCAAATATAACGTAACAGGCGAACTGCAAGAATTTCGCGAGGCCACCGGGGAAGTTCTGATTCACAAGGAGAATGGCAAGACGATTACTGTGCCCTTGTCCGTTCTTAGCGCAGCGGATCAAGAATACGTAAAGGCGCAAACAACTCAACCCCACGACGCGGAGCATCCTCCCGCCAAGGCCGCTACGGAGTCCGACGAACAACTTGCCAAAGAATTGGTAGAGCAGTTTCTGGCGGCGCATCAACCGATCCAACAACCAACTTGGGAAAAAATCTGGGCGGAACCCGTTAGTTCAAAGCCGCGTGAGATCGTTTTTAGCCAGCAAGGCGATCTCTGTGCCATATTGGACGAAGCCGGGAACTGCGTGGTGCGGGATTTGATTGATGGAACTATCGTGGTCCAGGGGGAACGCGCGCTGGTGGGAAATGTCCTAGCATGCGCAATTTCACCGGATGGAAAGCTGGTCCTGACAAGTTCTCTCGAGCAACCCGCGATCTTGTGGGACGCCCGTAGCGGAAAACAGCTTCATCTGTACAAGACGCCCCGGGCACCGATAAAAGTCTCCCTGCCGACGGCGGACCGCGTTGTCATGCTGTTTGAGGATGGCAGTTTCTCGCACGGTCCCCTGCGGCAAGCAAAACTCACCAATATCTTACCGCAATTTCCAGATGGAGAACTTCCCGCCGACAGTCTGGCGGTATCACCCAACGGACTGGATGTGCTAATTTGGAAAAACAAGGGAAGACTCGCGCAGCATTACCAGTTTCCGACCAAAGCGGCTTCCAAGGCGGGGGTACGCAAGTATCGCACCCCGCAAGAGTTCGAGCCGCTTACGGGGGGGCTGATCACAAAACATTTTCAGGCGCTATTTGACTTAAGCGGCAGAATGCGGTGGCTGGGTACGATGGAAGCTTCCCGTCCCGGCAAATCGCGTTTGGCGTGGACACGGTATACGACGCTCCGGACACATCTCGAACGGGGAGTTGTTTCTCCGGATGAGCGTCTGGGGGCCTTTGTAAGCGAACATGGCGTGCTGGCATTTCCCGCCGAAAATCCCGCTCTGTGGAAAATGTTCGCCCCTCCGGCATTCCAGGAAAAAAGCAACCTGCTCTGGCTAGCGCCGGATTTTCAGCGATTGGCCATGTATGATAGTGGGCGCTTGACGCTGTACCGCGCGGACTTGACCAACCAAATTCGCGATGTGCCGCTACTCCGGAAATGTGTGGAGAATAAAAAATTCCAGGCGCTGAATCAAGCGTATCTGCTGTTGGATCAATCGCCCGCGTATTCAGCGCGGTCGCTCATCCAACCTTATACCCAGGATTATCTGCAATTGGTGGATGATGCACTGAATTATCAGTCGGAACAGACCAATGGCGAGTTTCTGGCCGAGTGGGATAACTGGGCAGCCGCAGCGGAGGACGCTACCCTAGGCACGGTCTATTATGCGCAAAAGGCCGCTGCCGCGGCCTGGGCCGCGCGTGGCGGTGACACGGCTGCTAATGTCAAGCCCGGGGATATGAAAAAATTTCTGGATAAGATGGCCGAAACCCGCAAGCTGTTGTTGCCGCTAATGCAGCGCAAGCATGTTCCCGCGGAAGCTGTCTATCAGTGGTTAAGAGCTTGTCAAGCGCTTGGCTGGGAGGAAGAGGATGTCGCGCTGGGGATGGAAAAACTGCTAAAGTCGCATCCCTATCATGCGGACTCGCACCGAATGATCATGTTCTCCCTCTTGCCTCGCTGGCATGGCGAGCCGGGAGACGCCCAAGCCTATTCCGAAAAAGTAATCGAAGCCGTGCCGCCCGAATATCAGGATGCCCTGTACTGCGTCATGCATTTATCCATTTTGCGCCAAAAGCAAATGATGCAACCCGACATCCTATTTGACGAAATTAAAAATCCTCCCCGCGTCTTGGATAACCTGGAACTAGAGTGGGAACGGCTGCTTAGCGGCGCCGATCAATTAAGCGAATTGCTGCCGGATGATCCCTATGGCCCCACTTTGGGCCTCTATCTAAGCATTCAAATCTGCGACGTGCCAAAAACAAAACACTATTTAAAAATCATTGATGAAAAATTTCGCGGCATTATCGCCCAGATCGAATATTTTAGTTATGCCGATATGTATTTTCTACGTGAAGCTCTCAAGGCAATTCCCGATTAGAAGGACAACTGCGATACAGAGCGCTTGTCATGCCCCCGTACGCCTTCTATTGGAGATGCTACCCCCCGTTCCCCTTGCCCCTTGCTTGCGCGACTTCCCGGCACAGTTTGCCAAAGCGGCCCAGGATTTTACGCCCGATGATCTGCGCGCCCGGCAGTTCCCGCGGCAATGCCGACAGTATCTGATCGCGCAGTTCCGGGCCTGGCGCGCAGCGGTCGTGCGGGTCGTACGGCGTCTTGGCCCATAGCTCAATCTGCTCGGCCCCGATTTCGGCGTGAAACTGGATCCCCCAGGCCAACTCGCCAAAGCGAAACGCCTGATGCGTGCACTGCCGGCCGCTGGCCCCGTTCTCCGTCCCCGCGGCCAAGAACTCCGCCCCGGCGGCCAAAAGCACCGCGCCGGCGGGGAGTTCAAATGTATCCCCATGCCACTGTAAAACCGTGGCCGGGCCCGGAATATCCGACAACAGCGGGTCCTGCTGGCCGGCGGCGGTGAATTCCACGCGGTGCCAGCCCACCTCTACCGCCGGAGCCGCCCCCACCCGCGCCCCCAGCGCCTTGGCCAGCAGTTGCGCCCCCAGGCACAGGCCCAGCACCGGCACCTTGGCCCGGACCGCCTCGCGCAGCCAGTGGATCTCTTGGGCGAGAAACGGATATTGCTCCACCTGGTCGACATTCATCGGCCCGCCGATGGCCACCAGCCCCGCCCAGTGCGGGGGGTGGAACGTCCGTTGCTGGCAGGCGGCCATATCCCATAGTTCGGTGGTCAGGCCCGCGGCGGCGAGCGCGTCGGCGGTCTGGCCGATCGGTTCGCCGGTGACGTGCCGCAGGATCAGGACCGGGGGAAGTGCCATGCGGAAGTTGGCCGCGTTAGCCGTGGAAATAAATTAGCCGTGGGGCGTTAGCCCACGGTTGAAGCGGAAAAACCTATAGCAACTCGAATTGCCTGACAAAAGAACCTTGGGCTAGCGCCTAGCGGTTGATCCTGCCAGCACTACGTAGCATAGCCACCCTGGCGGGAATTCAGATAGGGGGCGGGGCGGGGTTTTTCGGCTCCCCGGGGACAGGCACAGGCCCCTCGGCCAGGGAGCGCCCCTGCCACCAAAAACCGGCAATCCCCGTCAAAGCCGCCAAGGCCATCAGCCACTTAAGAAAGGTGAGCGTTTTGGCGTTTTCCTGGGTGACAAAATTTTCGTACCGGGCAAAATCGGCGGTCTCTGGGGCATTGCCGCTGGCGGGGGACGGGAGGGATTTTTCTGGCGGCGGCGCGCTTGCGGACGAAGGCGCCGCATCCACGGGAGGATTTACAACCGTGGGTCGACGACCATGCGGGTCGATCGCCTGGCCGCGATTGATCTGCTCTTGGGCCAATTCGCGACCGTGGGCCTTTAGCTCGATGCGCTGTTGGCGAATATTGAATTTTCCCTCAATGATGACAATGCCGAGATAGGCCATTCCCGCAAGGAGGGCGAGGTAAAACCAGGGGGAATCAAGCCTGTATCCGCGTAAGGGTCCTACCCCCGCCATGCCCGTCAAGATCGCCAGTGCAATGAGCCAGTCGAGCATGGGGGGAGGTTGGTGGACAGTGGTAAGTGAATAGTGGACAGAGTGAGAATGGAGAGCATGCCAAATGTCTCCATTCCTCCAGACTCTATATCTCCAGACTCTAAATTACCGTTTCTTCTTAAACAACGGACCGGCGTAGATCGCCCCCGCGCCCAGTTCTTCTTCGATCCGGAGCAGTTGGTTGTACTTGGCCATGCGGTCGGTCCGGCTGGCGGAGCCGGTTTTGATTTGGCCGGTCCCCAAGGCGACCGCCAGATCGGCGATGGTGGCGTCCTCGGTCTCGCCACTGCGGTGGCTGCTGATCGTGGTGTAACCGTTGCGGTGGGCCAGTTGAATCGCCTCGATTGTTTCGGTCAGGGTGCCGATCTGGTTGACCTTGATCAAAATGCTGTTGCCGATCCCCTTGTCGATCCCTTGTTGCAGCCGCTTGGTGTTGGTGACAAACAGATCATCCCCCACCAGTTGCACATTGGCCCCGAGTTTGTCGGTGAGCATTTTCCAACCTTCCCAATCGTCCTCGCTGCAGCCATCTTCGATCGAGCAAATGGGGTATTTCTCGGCCCAACTGGCTAGCATTTCGACCATGCCGGCGGGAGAAAGGGTTTCTTCCTTGCCCCCTTTTTTGCCTAGGACGTATTGCTTTTTGTGCTCGTCAAACAGTTCCGTGGCAGCCACATCCAGGGCAATCTGCACTTGCTCGCGCGGTTTGTATCCGGCTTGCTGGATCGCTTCCATGATCAGGTCGAGCGCCTCAGAGTTGCTTTTGAGGTCCGGGGCAAAGCCTCCTTCGTCGCCGACGGCGGTATTCAGCTTTTTCCCTTTGAGGACTTTCTTTAATTGGTGAAAGATCTCGGTCCCGCAACGCAGGGCCTCGCTAAAGCTGTCAAAACCCAGCGGCATCACCATAAATTCCTGAACATCGACGGAGTTATCGGCATGGGCGCCGCCGTTGATAATGTTCATCATGGGAGCGGGCAGCAACCGCGCGCCAGGCCCACCCAGATAACGGTACAGCGGCAGGCCAGCGTGGTCCGCCGCGGCGTGGGCGACAGCCAGCGACACGCCCAGGATGGCGTTGGCCCCCAGGTTTTTCTTATTATCAGACCCATCCAGTTCGAGCATGCGCAGGTCGACGCCGGTTTGGTCGAGCGCGTCCATGCCGTTCAGCTCATGGGCCAGGGTGGAGTTAATGTTTTCCACCGCCTTGAGGACGGACTTGCCCAAAAAGTGCTTGGCGTCGCCGTCGCGCAGCTCCCAGGCCTCGTGAATGCCGGTGCTAGCCCCGCTAGGGACCGCGGCCCGCCCAAATGAGCCATCAACCAGGGTGACATCGACCTCGACGGTGGGGTTGCCGCGGCTGTCGAGAATTTGGCGTCCGTGAATGTCAACAATCGTGCTCATGGGTGAATTAGGGGGTAAGTGGATATGCCGGGGATCAGCGCAGTGAGAGTCAGCACAGACGTGATCGTGGCGGGAGGACATAATTACAAATTAGGAATTACAAATTACGAATTGGGGGAGACCTGTCCGGGGGTTGGATGCGACACCGCTATTTTGACGAATTCGTGGGCGTTTGGCTAGGGCCGGGGGGAGGCATATCAATTAAGAATTAAAAATGAAAAATTAAGAATGGGGGGAACAATTTACAAATTACGAATTGGGGCAGGTGGTATGCTGGGCAGGTTGGATCATGATCCGAGAAAACCGGAGCGAGTCATAACCCGCTATGAATTATGTGCACTTGCGGAAGGCGGAGCTACAAAGCTGTAAATTTAATAAACTGTTTTGTGCATAGGTCAATGATAGGGTGGTGGAGGGTCGGCTTCGGTTGATGGGTTTAGTAAGTATTTATGGGGAAATGTAACGTTGCCTGTCATTTTAAAGATCACCCAGTACAAGATGATCGTGATATGACTTACAAAAAGGCCAACGATTTCCGTGGCGATGGACATGCCAAAACCCAAATTCCAAAATTGCTCCCAAATATGCACGTAATCTGCGCCGCGGATGAACATCCGCAGGCAGACGATGAGCGTTACCCCCCAAGCAATAAAGGCGGCTAGCCAGATGTTACGCCACAGCGTTTCCCATAAGAGCCGTCCCCAGGCAACCTGTGGCCGTTGTGCTTTAACGGCTGGTTCGAGTGTCTGCGGCGCGGCGTAGGGATTGTCGGCGGGAGGCATTTAAATTAAGAATTAAAAATGAAAAATTAAGAATGGGAGGGACAATTACAAATTTTGAATTGGGGGATGGTGCCAAGTAGGCGAATTGAGTCATCGCTTTCTTGACGGATTCATGGGCGTTTGGCTAGTGCGGAGGGGCGGTGGCTGAGTGCGCTTGGCTGGCAACGTACTCGCGATATTGTCGGTGGGCGCGTAGGTAGGCTAAAATGCCAAAGGGAAGGCCAAAGAAGAGGATAGCAATAACAAAGATTTGGAAAGGCGCTACAAATAGTAAAAAAGCAGTATAGTGAAACTCTTCGATTTTTCTCTGCCAAATCTCCGTGGCAGTAAGTATTTTCGACAGAATGTAAATATCTTCAATGATATAAAGTATGCCAATGACCATGCAAAATCCCGCGACCCACTTAATTGAAATCCCGCTTGTCTTTCGCAGATAGTAAAAGAACGGCCGGGGAGGCTCGACGGGGGGCCTATCGGGGAGCGTCTGCGGCGCGGCGTAGGGATTGTCAGTTATCATGGCCTGATCCTTGCCCGGGACCCGTGTTTTCACCAGGTTGAGATTTCTGTTCCAAGAGCCAACCGTCGGTTAACAATTGAGGATTACCGTGCAACTTGGCCCGAGAGTAATACATAGCGAAAGTCGCAAAAACCGTTGCCACGGACAATAATGAAAAACACCCCCAACAGACCAGCAGTTTTCCCGCATAATGCAAAAATAGAGTGCTCCAACTCGTTGCTTGCCATCTACTTCCTAAATCCGCTACGGTTAAGGTCCAGGCGACGGGTAACGCTATGATCAAGCATACCAATTGCAGAAATATCAGATAGTTGTAGCACATTCGTAGATGCTGCCCAACACCCTGGGACCACGCCGCGACCTCCCGTGGATCTGGTTCTAGCTGAGGCGGGGATAATTCCGTCTGCGGCGCGGCGTAGGGATTGTCGGCGGAATAACGCGGCTCGGTCATGGTCGGCGGTCATTTGCAAAAACAGCAAAATCAAATCGGCAAACCAATCGTCGGCTGTTCCGTCCATCTCCGCGATCGCGACGGCCCGGTAAACTTAATGATGGCGACCCCGCCAATCCACATTGGACAATGTGGCCAGCCCCAGCATCAACGCCTGGATCCCCTTGCGCCCGTAACCCTGCGACGAGAGCGCGATATACAACTGCTGGGCCAGCGCCAAGCCCGGCATGGATAAACCCAGCCGCTGTGACTCGGCCAGGGCCAGGCCCAGGTCCTTGATAAAGTGCTCGACATAAAAGCCCGGTTCGTAATTATCTTGCATGATCCGAGGACCATAGTTGGACAGGGACCAACTGCCCGCCGCACCGGGCGCGACCGACTGCATCACGGTCTCCAAATTGAGGCCGGCTTTGAACGCATATAACAATGCCTCGCAGACGCCGATAATATTGGTCGCGATTAAAATCTGGTTGGTCAGTTTCGTATGTTGTCCCGCGCCGGCCCCCCCCTGATGGACAATAGTCTTACCCATGACCTCAAAGCAGGGTTGCAACGCCCGCACCACGTCGGCGTCGCCGCCGATCATGATCGACAGCCGCGCCTCGCGCGCGCCAATATCTCCGCCGCTGACCGGCGCGTCGACGCTATGCACCCCGCGCGTCCGGGCCGCCTGGTCGATCTCGACCGCCAGGGCCGGGTCGCTGGTGGTCATATCGACAATGATGGACCCCGCCGCCGCCCCCCGCAGCGTGCCCGCCGGGCCAAGGATCACCTCCCGCACGTCGGCGGGCCGGCTGACAATCGAAAAAATCACATCCGACCCCCGCGCCACAGCTTCCGGAGTTTCCCCCCACGCGGCCCCCCGGGCAAGCAACGGTTCGGCCTTGGCCCGAGTGCGGCTATATACGGTCAGGGAGTAGCCCTTGGCCAGTAGGTGCCCCGCCATGCTCAGGCCCATGACACCAGTGCCAATCCAACCCAGGCGGGTCTGTGCGGGAGAAATTGTGGGAAGCAGCATAGGCGAGGGGAGCAAGGCTTTTGCAAGGAAAAGGGATAGCCGAGGTAGGAATTGGTTAGTTTGGGCGGTATGTCCACCCACAGGCCGGCAGAGACCGTGGCAAAGAAGGTGTTACCGGAGCGGTGGCCGGATTCTCTATCGCAGCTGGCTTACCAGCGATCGGTGGGACGATGGAGAATTTCGTTAAGAATAATCGCCGTGCGAATATTCCGGGGGGCCAGCAAATCTTTTTTGGTGATGAGCGCTTTTTTATCAAGCGTCGCCTGTTGTTGGGCGGTATTGGCCGCGGCGGTCGCGGCCAGATCCGCCTCCGTTGCCAAACTGCCCACGCGATGCTCAAAGACATCGCGCACATGCTGCTTGATATCATCCGCTTCGTGGGGAATCTGGGAAAAGCTATCGCTGGGACGCTCGAACTGCTCATTACGCAGGTCGCTGGCGATGGTGTCGGCCAGACTGCGGCGCTGCGAGAGGGCCTCGGGGACCATTTCGGCCATGACCACCGGAGCCAGGGGGGGCGGTTTGTTGCGGTTGCCTTGTTTGCCCCGTTCGGAATTGCGGGGCCGCTCGGCGTTGGGCTTGGCGGTTTTGCCCCCGGCGGGGCGCGGTCCTTTTCCTTTTTCCCGCTTTTGTTCCTCGGCGGTGCGCAAAAATTGCTCGATCTCGGACTGGAGGGCTTTTTGCTCGGGATTTCCGGGGGGCGCGCCCGCTTTGGGCTTGGTGGCGGCTTGTTGGATCAACCCGCTTAAAAAGCGAATAATCGAGGCAATGACCACAATGATCACCACCGCGTATTCAAATAGATCGCCGACACCGGCGGCAAATAATGCGAATGAGTGCGGATTCATCAATATTCCCCAAAATTTGCCACCCATCAACCGCGCGGGTCAAATAACCCGCCACATTCGTGGGTTGGCGACACGCGTTCTAGCTGGTCACGGCGGCCTGGCCATTACCGGCGATGCTGCGCCGCATTTCGGTGTCGGCCTGGACGTTGCGTAGTTTGTAATAATCCACAATGCCCAACTTGCCGCTGCGAAACGCCTGGGCGATAGCGCGGGGGACCTCGGCTTCGGCCTCGGTGACTTGGGCGCGGCTCCGTTCAATTTCGGCGATGTTTTCCTGCTCGGTGGCCTCGGCCTCGGCCCGGCGTTTTTCGGCGTTGGCGCGGGCCATGCGCATGGTGGCCTCGGCCTGATCGGCCTGCAGGCGAGCGCCGACATTTTCGCCGACGTCAATATCGGCGATATCGATCGAGACGATCTCGAACGCGGTTTGCGAGTCGAGCTTGCGCGCGAGCACGGTTTTGCTGATCCGGTCGGGGTTTTCCAACACTTCCCAGTGGGTCTCGGCGGAGCCAATCGCGCTGACGATCCCTTCCCCCACGCGGGCGATGATGGTTTGTTCGGTCGCTCCGCCGATGAGCTGTTCAATATTGGTGCGGACGGTCACGCGGGCTTTTACCTTAAGCAGAATCCCATTTTTGGCGACAGCCTCCAGGGTCTCCTTGCCCGAGCTGCGGGAGGGGCAGTCGATGACCTTGGGATAGACACTGGTGCCGACGGCGTCCTTGACATCGCGTCCCGCCAGATCGATGGCGGTGGCGGTTTTAAAATCGAGTTCCAATATCTTGGCCTTGCTGGCCATGATCATGGCCTGGACCACCTGGGGCACGCTGCCATTGGCCATGTAATGCGCTTGGAGCGAACGGCTGGTGATGCCCGATTCATCCCCCAGCCCCGACTGCACGGCCATGATCTTGCTTTTGACAATTACATTGGGATTGACCTTGCGAAAGGTCATGAGAATGATGTCAAAAATGCCAATATTTGCCCCGGTGGCGTAGGATTGAATCCATAAGCGAAAGTAATTGGCAAATACGACAAACAAAATCAGCGCGAAAATAAAGATCACGATCACCGCGATGATCGTGATCGTGGTCGTGATATCGGCAAACAAGGCGTGCGGCATATTTAACCCTAGCGTACAAAGTGGCCCTACGGAAAACTCGCCGGATTATACCCCAAACCCCGGCCCGTTTCCCAGTGAATCCCGATAATTTTCGTTTACGCCGGTTTGGTGGGGGGGTCATCCTCCAGCTCAATTCCCAGGCTTTCCAGCGATTGTTCAAATAATTGGGTATCCGGGGGGATATTTTCCCGTTCCACGGGGGCGGAAACGCCGCTGGGAATCGGCCCCTCAAAGGGGCGCACGATAATCCGCGTCCCCTGAATATCAATAATCTGCACGCCTGCCCCTTTTTCGATGGGCATCCCCTGGCTGATCGCGTCCAACACCAGTCCCGCGACCTCGATGGAGCCGCTGGGCAAAATGGGCGTGATGGCCCGGCCTACCATGCCAATCAACCCCCGTAGATTACGGCGGGTCGCCACGTCCGACAACACTTCGTCCCCCATGGGAGCCAGGGAAAGCAATTTTTTGCCTAGGGGGGTGTATGGCAATAACTTGAAACCCACCCCCACGATCACCGGCACACATAACAGGGCGATGGCCAAATAAAGATAGCCATACCACGAGCCTCCATAATAAAAGGCCATGCCAATGCCACTGCCAAGGCATAAGGCGGCGCTGAGTCCAATAATCCCACTGGAGGGAAGCAGGAACTCCAACCCCACCAAAAATAGCCCCAGGGCTAGTAAGATCGTCGCCCACAAAAACGGTTCAGACATGGTTGCCGTTCAATCGGAAAGCGCATTCTGATATGCAGGACAGGGAGAGCAGAGACCGCGAAGGGAATTCATCAATTATTGTAGCACTTTGTGTGCCTAAACCCACGTGAGTGGACAAATCCGGCAAGAATCGGGCCGCTAAGAATTAGTTTAGCAGTAATCCAACGTGAAAACGATATCGGCGGGGAAATAGCCGCGAAATTTCCAACGTGGACAAAAATCCCCGGTATTTGCGCGAGTGGATACCTTGCCTAGACCGCGCGCACGACGACTCGATGGCCGCGAACTTCGATTACTTCGATGGTTTTGCCCGGGTCAATGTAATCTCCCGGCGCGACTACATCCACCAATTGATCGGAAATGAGGGCCTTTCCGGCGGGAGTCAGGCGAGTGGTGGTTTTTCCCCGCTGGCCTAGCAAATGGGAAAAATCCGCCAGACTTTCGCGACGGGCCTGGTCCAGGCGTTCTTGCTCCGAGGGAGGCTCCAGCAGCATCCGATTGAGGCCGGGCGTGCTGGGGAGAAATTTGTGCAATAGCACCGCCACGCCTATCGTCCCCGCCCCCGCTCCCAGCAACACTAGCAGCGTATTGCGCAACTGATTCAGTTGGTAGGCGTTGGTGGGGATCACCGTGGTCTGGCTGGCCAAAATGAGCGAAGCCAAGATCATCAACCCGCCACCAAAGCCCAGGATGCCAAAACCGGGAAAGACAAAAATTTCCATCAATACGAAAATCAATCCAAAAACAAACAAGAGCACTTCCAGCCAGCCGGCGGTCCCTTCCAGAAATTGGCCCCAAAAATACAGCATAAAGCACAGAAAGGCGATAAAACCCCCCAGGCCGACGCCGGGAGTTTGCAGTTCCGCCAAAATCCCCGCGCCGCCAATTAACAACAAAAAGATCATCACATAGTCGTTGCGAATGGCCCGCAATAAAAAGTCCACCCAGCCCGGTTCTAATAATTCGGGGCTGGCTTCCAAGCCATAGTGCTCTTTGAGTTGGTGCATATTTTCGGCGTTAAACGCCGCCAGCCCATAACTCAGGGCATTGGTGCCGGTTAATTCCAACGGTTCGTTAGCGCGGGCAATTTCTTGCAATTGCTCCCAAGCGGCGGGATCGGCCTGCTGCCGCAATTCTTCCGGGGAAAATACCTTGCGGAGGTTGCTGACTTTGTTTCTGTAAAGCGCGGCCGACTCGGTATTGCCTATCAACGCCGCCCCCAGCGACCAGGAAGGGCGGTTCTTTTGCATGGCAATCCCCCGCCGCACATTCACATCCAGCTCATTTTTGTGATCTTTATACGCCAGTATCAAGTTTGCCCGGTCATCCGGCGTGGGATTGCCACTGCCGTAACCGCCGATCCGCGCCTGGGGGCTCATCACAATCTCATCACAGCCCAGGGCGATCCAGGCCGCGTCCCCCAACGCTTCCTGGTCAATCCAGGCCACCGTCCGAAAGGGATGGTCATCATTGCTGCGCAAATTTGCCAGGGTTTGCATTAATCCCGCCGCCGCCGAGGGAGCGCCACCAGGACTACGAATCACCACGAGCACAAAATTGACCCCGTCTTGATGTGCCTGCGTTAGTTTTTTATCAATTTCCGCCAACAACGCCGGGCTGAGCACCCCTTCGATGCGCAACTGCGCGGTTTTGGCGCCCGCCCCCAAAAAGAATTCATCATTCAGCAACTTTTCGGGTATTTTGAGGGCCGCGGCCAATTCCTGACGGTTCGCCGCCAGATAATTCACAATGCCCAGCAGTTGCTTGCATTCCAAGCCGGTAAAGTTAAAGGGGAGCCGATCCAAGGCTTTTTCGGCGGTGACATTTTTTTGTTCGCGTAGTTTAGGCAGATCGGCTTCCAGCACAAATTCCACCCCTGCATCCGCAATTTCCGCCCGATGAACTTTGTTTTTTGCGCTCCAAAATCCCAATGCCAGGGGAACCGGTTTGCCGCCGGTTTGGGCCGCCGCCTTGTAGGCTTCACTACGGTCGATGCCCGATTGATCGTGAATTCCTCCTTCGCCCAATTCCGCGTCACGGGCCATGATCAGCTCTGGGCAAGCCAACGCCACCAGCACAGCATGCCCCCGCACCTGCACCTTGGGGGGGATATAGCCTACCACCCGCACTCGCTGTAAATCGGGAGAGCGAAGCAATTCCGCCAATGCCTGAGAACGGGAAAAATCACTTTTATGGGCGTCATCTTGAGGGGGATTGGCTGGTGCGCCGGCATCCTCGGCGGATGTGGCGGGGGAAAACTCAATCACCAAAATAGGACGCGTCCCTTGTTCTGCGGGAAACCGCGCTAGCAACCGTTGCAAGGCATTACGAAAGCGCGTATCCACATCTCCCGTGATGGGAAGTTTAAGCTTTACCAACCCGCCACGCGCTCCGGCGGGATCTACCACTGCGGGCTGGTCAGCGGCTGGCGGAGGAGCTTCCGCGGCTGCCGGGGGGTTCTGGGGCGGCTGGGCAAATGTGGCAATTTGAAAACCGCCCAGCAAACAACAAAATCCCATGAAATGCGCGACGAGTGTTGTCCACTTCGAGCCAATTTGGTGTTGAATTTGAATTTGGCGTTTCACGTCTAGCATGGGCAAGGCCCCAAAATGGTCCGCAGCTAATTTGCAATGCCGCACTCGTGCCAGTCCGCTGGGCAAATAGCCGTGGCATATCTGTGCGAACTCTTCCACCTTGATTATAGGGATTGCGCGAAGCTAGTCAATTTTTTGGCTGTTGAATTGTTTATGTAACTATTGCAGAGTCAAGGCTTTGCGTCGCGCTGGGTAAATTCCTCTGGCGTTGCGGCGGAAAGGGACGCCCGCCATGTTTGAGAGGATGGCCAAGAGACGCGCGCCTACCGTTGGTGAATGGCGAGGCGATAAACCGTATTGCCCTCCGGGCGCGGCTTTTCGGTATTGACGGTGTTCCGTGGGATTTCTATCTTTCGCCGAGAATTTGGCGGCTACTTCCCGTGAGCTTGCGGGTACGGACGCCATTGCTTATCCAACTCATTGCGGATCGCCCGGATCGCGCATGTTTTTATCAGGTAGGAAGTGAGATTGACATGAAAATCTACCGCCCCGACTTTCCCGCTGCCGCGCCCGTGCCCATGGATGCAGGAACAACGACTGGACAACAACCCCTGTCGGCGGTCCCATTGCTGGATATTCAGCGGCAACATGCCCCGCTGCGGGGGGAAATGGCGGCCGCGCTGGAACGAGTTTTGGACAGCGGCAAATACATTTTGGGGCCGGAATGCGAACATTTGGAACGAAACCTAGAAGCCTATCTGCAAACCAAGCATGCCGTGGGTTGTGCCTCGGGAAGCGACGCGCTGCTCTTAGCGCTGATGGCATTGGGGATTGGCCCGGGAGACGAGGTCATCGTTCCCAGCTACACGTTTTTTGCCACGGCCAGCGCCGTGTGGCGCTTGGGGGCGATGCCGGTCTTTGTGGATATTGACCCGGCGACATATTGCCTGAATCCCCGCCATGTCCAGGCCCGCCTGACCCGCGCGACCAAAGCGATCATCCCGGTGCATTTGTTTGGTCAGTGCGCGGACTTGCAAACATTGCGGGAAGTGGCCGCGCCCCACCAGATTCCGCTGGTGGAAGACGCCGCCCAGGCCATCGGGGCCAAATTTCAGGGTCAGTCCGCCGGGACCATAGGAGAAATTGGCTGCTTTAGTTTTTACCCCACCAAAAACCTGGGTGGGATTGGCGATGGCGGCATGCTGACCACCAATAATGACGAATTGGCCGCGCGGCTCAAGCTTTTGCGGGGGCATGGCATGGAACCCCGTTACTACCACCAGGTGGTCGGCATCAACAGCCGCCTGGATTCGTTGCAAGCCGCCGCGCTCAATGTCAAACTTCCCTACCTGCCGCACTGGGTCGCCCACCGCGCCGCCAATGCCGCCCGCTATCATGAAATGTTCCACGACCGCGGGCTGGACCGGGTGTTGGGCCTGCCTGTCACGGCGGCGTATGGCGAACATGCCTGGAACCAATATGTGGTGCGCGTGCCGGACGGCCGTCGCGACGCCCTGCGGCAATATCTGACCCAGTGCAAAGTTGGCACCGAGATTTATTATCCCTTGGCATTGCATGAGCAAGCGTGCTTCCGCTCTTTGGGCTACAGCGCGGGGAGCCTGCCCGAGTCGGAACGGGCCGCGCGGGAAACGCTGGCCTTGCCGATTTTCCCGGAATTAACAACCACGGAAATGCAAACCGTGGTTTACCGGATCGCCGAATACTTTGGCGTGCGACGGACAGCCGCGCCGCAACCCGTTGCGGCACCGGTGCCAATTCCACGGCCGGTATTTCTGGATCGCGAACCACTCCAGAACGCCGCTGCTCCCGCCGCGTATGTGCAATACGTCGTGAATGGCAGCTTATAACGGATTAACAACTGCGTCATGTGTGGGAGAAAGTGGTTGTTAGAATTGCCACGGTCTCGGACACTGATTGGCACGGATTTTCGCGGATATGATTTTAGCAATCTAGGCCAACTTAGAATCATCTGCTTAAATTCGTACTACTAACCTACTAAATCTTTGCAACGTGCGAAAGTTATTCATGGCTCAAGGATTTGAGGGCCAATTGCATTTGATTCCCGCGGGCCAAAGGCGTTTAATGCCTGGGGGCCACAGGCATTTAATGCCTGCGGGCCACAGGCCCGACCTATCCCAGCCTAGGGCAAGCGCAGCGTCGCCCTAGGTAAAGGGGAAGAAATAAATGGAAGGGCCAAAGGCCCGATTCATCCCGTTCGACCAACAAAGTCAGTTTACAGCCTGGGGTTTCGGGCTGAAGCCCGAACTGTGTTTCCTCGGTGTTGATCCGTGGCTCATGAATTTTTCTCAAATTTCAACTATCCAATCCCTTAGACTCACAAACCATCTTCCACGGCATACGGATCATCGCTGGCGGTAATCCGCTCGACCAAAGGCTCTAGCAGGCGAAGTAATTCCTCCTCGCCACTTAAAAATTCCAGCCCAATCGCCAACGCCCAAAGCGGTTTCCCCCCCAGTTCGGTCATTCCCAATTTGACCAAGTCCTTGTGCGTGCAGACCAGCGTGCCACTGCTGGCTGGTCCAGCAATGCCTAGCATTTCATGAGTGCCTTGCCCAGCGGTGCCTAGGTCCAGTTGGCTCGCCCAATCCCCCAGTGATTCCACGTCCGCACGGGTGTAGCGGTGATGATCGGGAAAGATCCGCATGTCTCGCACGTGGGCGTGACAATCAATCAATGTTTGGCGAAACGCGGCGGGATTGCCAATAGCGCAAATCGCTCCGACCGATTGATTGTTTAGCAATTTTAAATCCGCCGTTTGCCCGTCGGCCCGGAGCAGGCGCAGGGGTTGATGACGGGTTTCGCACCAGATGGCGTGAGGTGCCAAGGCTTGGTAGTGGCGAGCAATGTTTTTTCGTGTCTCCGCCGGGACCTGGTCCGCCTTGGTTAATAGAATGGCCTGGGCACGGCTGGCGCCTGACAGGGGTTCGCGCAACATCCCGCGGGGAAAGACATGCCTAGAGCCATAGGGGTCGGTCGCATCGACAATCAGCAGATTCAAATCCCGCGCAATTCGTCGATGCTGGTACGCATCGTCCAATATCAACAGTTGCGTGCCAAATTCCTCAATCGCCAATAGTGCCGCGGCCACGCGGTCGGGATTTTGCAGATGGGGAACATCGGGCAGTTGTTCCTCGAGTTCGCGGGCTTCGTCATTGCGGCTATCGCCGCCCGCCCCATAACCGCGACTAATAATCGCCACTCGCACATTTCGCTCTCTGAACCAGCGCGCCAGCCAGGCGACACAGGGAGTTTTGCCGGTCCCCCCCAAGGTCAAATTTCCCACGCTAATCACAGGCACTTCAACCCGGCTGATCCGCGACACGCCCAGGTCATAGGCCAGATTTCGCAGGCGCATTGCGATGGCATAGGGCCACTCGGCCAGGGCAAAACCCGTGCGCCATAGCGTGCCTCCCCAACCCCGCCGCCGACCGCTGATAATGTTCTGAAATTCCTGGGGATCAAGCATAGCACGGCAATAGATGTGTTACGAACCGCTGGTCGAGAGTCTGGCACGGTGGAGGAGCCTATGGCAATAGCACTTGTTCACGGCAAACTCCCTTCTTCCTTTCTGCATATCGGGGGCATGTTTATTGAATGTTTATAGGAAATGACATGAATCGGGCCGTTGGCCCTTCCAGATTTTATTCTCCATGAACCTAGGGCGACGCTGCGCTTGCCCTAGGCTGAAATAGGTCGGGCCTTTGGCCCGCAATGAATCAATTGCCTTTGGCCCGCAAATGCTTGAACAACAAAAATCTTTTCGTAACTCAAAAAATATGACGATTGGTAGCGCGAATTAGGAATATGCGCATTCTAAACGCGTTACGCAAGCGATCCCCTACCCGCGCGGCAACTCCCAGCCTTTCCGATATTGCTTTTTTATAAAACGCTCCGCCTCGGGATGATTGGTCGCGGTCAACTTGGCCGCATCCCATTCCAGCTCCACTCCGCTGCGGTATGCCACATTTCCCAACAGCACGGCTTCGGTCAAAGCCCCCGAATAATCAAAGTTGCACGTCGTGGGGCTGCCGGTGCGGATCGCGTTGATCCATTCCTGGTGATGGCCCACGGATACGGGGATGGTCGGGGCGGGGGGCTGAAAATCGCGAAACTTGTCTTCGGGATACAATTTCCAAGACCCATAGTCGGCCCGCAACATCCCTTTCTCGCCCACAAAAAGATTCCCTCCGCCTCCTGTGGGAATATCCAGGATCTTTTCGGGGATGGATGTTCCGTCATACCAGTGCAATTTGAGCGCGGGACGGTTTCCCTCGGCGGCGTATTCGTAACTGACCTTGAGGCCGAGGGGACATGTTTCGGGATGGACCTTTGGTCCCTCCGCGCGGACTTTGATCGGATAACGCAAACCTAACGCCCAAAAGGGCAAATCCATGTGGTGGCAGGCCATATCCGCCAAATTTCCCCCGCCAAAGTCCCACCACTTGCGCCAATTCGCTGTGTGGTAAATCCCCTCTACAAATGGCCGTTCCGGCGCTGGACCCAGCCACAAATCCCAATCCAAATGCTTTGGGATGGGGTCCGCTTTATCAGGCCGTTCTCCTCCGCCCCACGCCCGACCAGCCCAGGTGTGCACCTCGGTGATCGGGCCAATGGCCCCCGCGCGAATCAACTCCACCACGCGGCGATAATTTTCTTCGGCGTGGATTTGCGTCCCCATTTGCGTGGGGACTTTGTGCTTGGCCGCCAGTTGGGCGATCAACCGCGCTTCTTCCACGGTGTGGGTGAGGGGCTTTTCGCAGTAGACTGGCTTGCCGCGAATCAGCGCCGCGGCGGTGGCGGGGGCGTGGATATGGTCCGGCGTGCAAATCACCACGCCATCCAATTCGGCATTGTCCAGCATCTTGCGAAAATCCCCAAAAGTCCGCGCCCGCGAAAATTCCTGGGCGGCCTTATCTAAAAATCGTCCATCCACGTCGCACAAGGCCACGATGTCCTCATGTTTGACGTTTTCAATGCTAAAACGAGCCTGGCTAGCGGTGCCAATCATTCCTAATCGCAGCTTTTCGTTGGGTGACTGGGACTCCGCAGCCAGTAGCTGGCTATGCACACCCGCCAAGAGCGCGGCTCCTCCCAGAGTGGTCCCGGCTAAAAACCGACGTCGGGAAAGATTGTTGGATTTTGGTAGGGTGGGCATAAAATTCCTCGTGTGGAAAGATCGGGTGGCAGGGAAAAAGGAGGGATAAAATGCCTGGGCGGGAAGTATTTGGTCGCGGGACTCCGCAGTTGGCATTTTGGATGGCAATGTCTCTGTCAGGGCTGATCATAACATTGCCCGGCGGGAAAGCCAAGTTTTTTGGATTTATGCCATTGATAATGTCGCCGGATCATTGCGCAAAAAATACCTCCCTGCGAAGCGACGGCAAATTTGATAAACTGCGTTGATGCCTCCCGCTACAAAATTTCCGCCAGACGACGCTTTGTGGCAGCCACTGCTCGACAAGCTGCGGTCCCTGGTTGTAGCAGGGCCTAATCGTGTTGAGACTCCCCCAATTTTTGCTGAAAATATCGAGGAAGTCCCCGAAAATTGGCAACAGGGGTGGCCCCGCGAACCCTTGGCGGCATTGGCCGCGGCGGGGGTGCACAAGGTGTTTGCTCCAGCCCCTTGCGGCGGGGACGAATGGCCGGAAACCACGCAAATCGAACTTTACCGCCAACTAGCCAGCGTTTGTCTGACGACGGCTTTTGTATTGACCCAACGGAATGGCGCGTTGCGCCGGATTTGTGATTTTGGCTCGCCAGAGGTAATTCAACGCTGGGTGCCGGGGCTGTTATCGGGCGAGCTATTCGGCACGGTGGCGATCTCGCATTTGACAACAAGCCGCCAGCATCTGGGGCAAGCGGCGTTATTGGCCGAGCCCACCAACTCTGGTTGGATTTTGAATGGCACTTCCCCGTGGGTCACTGGAGCGGTCGCGGCGGATGTCATCGTGACGGGAGCCACCCTGCCCGACGGACAACAGGTGCTCTTGGCGGTTCCCGCAAATTTGCCCGGTATCCGTTGCCGGACACCCTATCTCTTATTAGCCCTGAACGAGAGTTGCACCGGCGAAGTTGAGTGGCACAACGTATCCGTTCCCCGTGACTGTTTGCTGGCTGGGCCACAAGCGAATGTCTTGGCCAGTCCCGCCGGCGCCAAAACCGGCGGCTTAAACACATCGGCCTTGGCCCTGGGCCATGCGCATGCCAGTCTGGCGGTCCTAGCACGGGAAGCGGAACGGCGCGGCGAATTAAACCCCATCTGGCGGGAACTTACCCAAGAGTGCGCGGCTGCGACTCAACAACTGCGCGAATTGGCGGCGGGTACAGACGTGTGTCCGGCTGGCGAATTACGTGCCCGGGCCAATAGTCTGGCTTTGCGCTCCGCGCAGGCCAGTTTATCCGCCAGCAAGGGGACGGGGTTTGTGGCGGGGCACCCGGCGGAGCGTTTCTGCCGCGAGGCGCTGTTCTTTTTGGTCTGGAGCTGCCCGCAAGGGGTGGTAAATGCCAATTTATGCGAGTTTGCCCGTATAGAGACTTAAAAACCAATTCATGGCGGGAGACAATTCAAGATGGTGTCGGCTTTAGCCACCAACTCTAAGCAAAATATGCACCAAGGGGTCGGGAGTCTGACGCGGTGAAAACGTATTTGAACTACAAGCTTTTGACGTGGAAGACTCCCGTCCCCCTTAGCCTTGTCAAGGGGGACGGGAGTGCCTGGCGAGCGACGGTAAATGACTATTGTTAGCCTACCTCGCCAGCCACTCCCGACCCCTGGGTTAATTGCAATGTTCGTTATGTATCGGGTCCTTGACCCTTCCAACAAAAACTCCAGATGAATCCAGGGCAGAGCCGCACTTTCCACAATTACAAGCACCACGGCGGGGATAGATCGGGCTTGTGGCCCACATCATTCAATGCTGGAAAAGTAAACCGTACACTCTGGTTCGTATCGAATTTTGAGTTATTTTATGCCGGAACAATCCCTCTCTGACGATGTGTCGGCAAATTGCCTGGCCACGCGGATCCGTCTGCTCAATCGGGCTGTAACGCAGATCTATGACGACGCGCTGCGACCGCTGGAACTGCGCGTGGGGCAATTTACGCTGTTGGCCTGGGCGGAGCGGGTGGGAACGCTGGTTCCTAGTGAAGTCTGTGCCGAGCTTTGCATGGATGCCTCGACCATCAGCCGCACGCTCGAGCGGATGTTAACCAACCATTGGATTGAAAAGGCCACCCACCCCAATCCCCGTGTGCAACCGTATCGCCTGACCCCGACCGGCGCGGAGTTATTGAAACAAGCGTATCCCTGTTGGCAAGCCGCCCAAGCGGAAGCCAGACAACTGCTAGGTGAAATGGGGGTGGTCCTCTTAAAAGAAGTGGCGCGCAAGCTAGAGCGGGATTCGGCGTGAATGCGGGAATAATAAGTGAGCCTATTTGAGCCAAGCAGTTACCCGCCCCGCGTCACCAACACCCGGTCGATTCTTTGGCCGTCCATATCGACCACTTCCAGTGAAAATCCCTGCCACTGAGCCCGTTCCCCCACCTGGGGAATCTGGCCTAATTCGCTGAGGATCAGTCCCGAAACCGTGTTGTAGTCCCTTTCTTCGCTGGCATCCCATTTGATTCCCAACGCCTCGCACAGATCCTCGATATGCACCTGTCCGTCAACTAGCCACGAATTTTCATCCCGTTGGACCAGCCGCTGCGCCTGATCGCGTTGCTGTTCGTCCCTGATTTCCCCCACCAGTTCCTGCACCACATCCTCCAGCGTGACCATCCCCTCGGTCCCGCCATATTCATCCAGAACAATCGCCAACTGATTGTGCTGCTCTTGAAATAGCTGCAACAGGCGATCCAGGGGCATGCTTTCGGGCACAAACAGCGCGGGACGCAGCATCTTGCCCAGATCCAGCGGCCAACCCAAATATTGCTGGCGAAAAATATCCTTAATATGGACAAACCCCAAAATATGGTCCAAATCGTTTTCGTAGACCGGCAACCGCGAAAAACCGGCCATGATCACAGTCCCTAGGATTTCATCCGGCGGGGTATCCACGGCCATCGCGTCCAGGTCGATCCGGGGGCGCATCACGTCCCGCACTTTACGCTCTCCCAGCCGCAGCGCCTCGAGCGCGACGCGCTGTTCGACCGGTTCGACCACCCCCTCGGCGGTTCCCGTGCCGATCAAATGCTCGATATCGTCTATCGAGACGCTCGGTTCGTTTTGTTCCCGCACCCCCAATAGCCATAAAATACCCTCCGTGACCAGGCCCATGAGCTGGATCAGCGGTCGCGCGGCCACTGAAATGAGCTGCATCAGGGGGGCGACATAACGGGCCAGGGTTTCGGCCTGGCGCAGGGCCAGGCGTTTGGGGACTAGTTCGCCCAGGATCAGCGACAGGGCGGCAATAAAGAGCGTCACTAGATTTAGGGCGATAGCCGGCGCGTTGCGGGTGACCCAATCGATCTGATTGCTGCGCAGCCAATCGGCCAATTGATTGGCCAGTGTTACGCCACCATAGGCCGCCGCGAACATATTGAGCAGCGTGATCCCAACCTGCACCGTCGGCAAAAAGACGTTGGGATTGGCCGCCAAATCCAGCGCGATTCGCGCCCCCCGGTCCCCATTTTCGGCCAATTGTTGCAGCCGCCCTTTGCGGGCGTTAATAATCGCAATTTCAGCCGCGGCAAACAGACCATTGGCCAAAATCAAGATAATAATGATCGAAAATTCGCCAAACAGGGACGTCATTTGGCCGCAAAAACCCCCAGAACCGCGGTTGGCAAGCTATCCAAACTTTTACAAGCCGTTAACATACCAGTTTTAGCAAAGAAATGTATCTAAAATCGGGAATTTACCAAACCACCCAGGCCTCCTATGTTTGCACGCTTCCGTTCGATCGTTCGTTTATTTGGCGGGTCCTGCGGGTTTCAGTTCAAAAAAGGCTTCTAATTGAGCGACTCCCGCCGGGTCTTGCGCGCGTAGCAGGTCCAGTTCTTGCCGGGCGGCAACGCTACCCAACGACCGCAAATAACCCACAACCGAGCGGCGAATGGGCGTGTCCGCGCGATCGTCCCGATACCAAGCCACAACCCGTGGCAACGCCGCGTCGTATTTCCAGCGTCCCAGGTCGGTAATGGCCGCGGCGGCGGTTTCAGGATGATTGAGCAACAGGGCGACGGCGGTTTCCACTCTTGCTTGCTGGCGGGTCGGGCCAAATTCATGATAAAACCGCAGCGCTGACGCGGCGTGCCGCAGGTCGCCGCTAGGTGCGTCGGTCTGACGCAAAATGCGTTCCCAGATCGCCGCCAATCCGGCTTCGCCTTCGGCTAGTAAATAACCTGCCAACAAGCCATCGTATCCCGCGCGAAAGTCGTCTCTTTTTTGCCAGACTAACCGGGTCAGCGCCTCGCGATGCAGCGCGGCGTCCCCGGAGGAAATTTGCGGGGTAGCGGAGTCGACGGGTTGCGTCGCCGACTGGGTCGCACACGCCAGCCCCGCCAGCATGCCATAAAATCCCCGGTGTTCCGGCGGAACCTGCGGATCGGTCAACCAATCGCGCAGGCGTGCTTGGTCAAAGTTGGGAACCACCTCTCGCACCGTGGCAAAGTCGGCATGGGCAAACTCTTGTTGCGCATCCAACGCAATCTCGGGGTCGGCATGTTCCAAATAGGGAATAAACCACCGTAAACGCTGCGCGGCGTCTTGTCGTAAGTCTGGCACGCTAGCCGCATAGGCCGCCGCTAATTCGCTGAGTGGCCGCGTCCGCCACAGGGCGCTCGCCGGGTCGGCGTCTTCGGTCCAGGCAAAGACGAGCGTCCCCGGCGGAAGCGCGGGGGACATGGTCCGCGTGAAATGCTGGATGGTATCGCCCGAGAGGGGGAATTTTAATGCGCGAAAGACTTGAAACGGTTGCGATGGGGCTGCGGATTGCTCCGCGGGCTTCCCCGCCGTCGCCAATACAGCCACCGTCGCCCCGTCACGCAACTGGGCCAGCGTGGGCTGTAACGCGGGACAAAAGGGGCAGGCGACAACAAGATTAATAGTCCATAGATAATGGAGCACACTCAATAAAAGCCATAGAACTAGCCGAAGACGCATACGGCGCGATTTAGGGTTGGCATTTCCAAGTGTTTGCTGTATCTCGGTCATTGCAAGGCTAATCAAAAGAACATTATCCGCCAGACGCCTATTTTATGCCGCGGGGGGCAACCAGGGCAAATAGATGCTAAAGCGGCTCCCTTTGCCCGGTTGGCTTTGCACGTCCACGCGGCCGCGGTGCGCCTGCACGATATGCTTGACAATCGACAGACCCAGGCCCGTCCCCCCTAGTTTGCGGCTGCGGGCCTTGTCCACCCGATAAAATCGTTCAAACAACCGGGGGAGATGTTCGGGGTCGATTCCCACGCCATGATCCTCGACGGAAATCACAATTTCGCCGTTGTGGCGTTGTGAATGTAACTGCACAGCGCTGCCGGACTCGCTGTATTTCATGGCGTTGTCCAGCAGATTGATAATAGCCTGCAGTAACAACCGGGGGTTGGCCAGCGTGGTCAGGTCTTCGGCGCATTCCAGTTCGACGGTGACTTGCCGTTCGGTCGCGCGGGACTGGCAATCCTGGATCGCCTCGATGGAAAGCAAGTGGATATTGGTTTCTTCCAACACCAAATTTCCCGCCTCTTCGCTTTGCTCAATTTTGCTCAGGCTCAGCAAATCCTCGATAATCGTATTCAGCCGGTCGGCTTGCTTCACCACAATCCGCAAAAATCGCTCGGCGTCGGCGGGATTATGCAGCGCGCCATCCAGCAGCGTCTCCACAAAACCTTTGATGCTGGCGATGGGCGTCTTTAATTCGTGCGAGACATTCGCCACAAAGTCGCGGCGAATATTTTCCAGATGACGCGTGTGCGTCACATCATTGAGCACAATCACCGCTCCGATTGGCCGGGATCGCGTATCACGCAAGGTCGTCCCGTGGGCCTGCAGGATGCGGTTGCGCTCGCCATGCAAGAGGATGTCATCCTCCACGCTGGCTGGACTATCAAGCGCCCGTAGGACGAACCGCCGCAAATCGGCGTTGCGAATGACTTCGCTTAACTTGCGGCCCGCTCCTTCGCCCGGACGGGCTCCCACCAAATTCGCCGCCGCTTGGTTCAGCGTTAATATTCGCTCCTCGGAATCAACCGCCAGCACCCCCTCCACCATGCTGGCCAGCACGGTTTCATGTTCGGTTCCCTTGCGCCCGATCGTAAAGCTTCGTTCCTCCAATTGTTCCGTCAACCGATTGAACACGCTGGTGAGCGACTGCAGTTCCTCCGTCTCTTGCAACGGCAAAGGCAAGCCGGCTAACTCTCCCTGGGTCAAAAGTTGGGCCGCGCTGGCCAAACGGGAAAGCGGCTGCATCCAAAACCAAATAGCCCCACTACCCGCCAGGCACGCCAAAAGCCAAATCAGCAGCACCGGCAGCCAAAATTCCGCGCCCAGATTTCCTCCCAGGCTGGGTTGGCTAACCAACAAAGCTGCGACCACCCGCTGTTCCGCCAGAATGGGAATCAACAGCGTCGAAGCCAACTCCCCACTGGCCGATCCTCCCCGCTGCCACTCCGCTAATTTCCCCGCCAGGATTTGCTGTATTTCGGGTTGATTTCCCTCGACCCGGGCGCGGGGGTCGGCGTCTTGGCTATCGGCCAGGACCTGCCCGTTGGGGTCAAAAATAACAAAGCGAGCCCCCGCTTGTCCTCCCCGGGTTTGTAAGATTCGCTTTAAATCCGCGGCAGCCACGGGCCAGCGGGGGGCTAGCTCCGCGGAAAGATTGCTGCCCAGAGAGCGAAGCAACGTTAACTGCCCCGCGTCGCGCTGGAACACGATTTGCTGATGCGCCACGAGGGTCAAACCCGCCAAGGCAACCGAAACCGCCATCAAATAAATGCAAGTTATCCGCCACCAGAGGCGATTTCGCCGCATAACAACGTTATTCCTTGAAACGATATCCCACGCCGCGGACTGTTTCAATGTAACTGCCGTAGTCTCCTAGCTTCTTACGCAAACCGGCCACTTGCACGTCCACTGAGCGCTCTGTTACAGGATAATCTTCCCCTTTGACGGCGTCCACAATTTGCGCGCGGGTAAAGGCCCAACCCGGTTTTCTGGCTAGAAAATGAAGCAGGCGAAATTCGGTAAAGGTCAATTCCAGCGGAGTTCCTTCGATCAGCACTTCGTGCCGGCCAGGGTGAATAACCAACTGATGCACATGAATGGCGTCCCCTTCCTCGGTTGCTTCCTTGGCCTTGCGGCGTAAAATGGCCTTAATTCGGGCCAGTAGCACGCGCGGACTAAACGGTTTGGTCATGTAGTCATCGGCGCCCAGCTCCAACCCGCTAACCATATCCGCCTCGTCCCCTTTGGCGGTGAGCATAATAATGGGGATATGCTTGGTCTTTTGATCTCCCTTGAGCAAGCGGCAGATTTCCAGGCCATCCACATTCGGCAGCATCAAATCCAACACGATCAAATCCGGCAGGGTCTTGCGCACCGCGTGCAGCGCCGCTTCGCCCGTGGCCACACATTCCACGCGAAAACCTTCGCGGCTTAGGTTATAATTAACCAACTCCAACAGATCTTCCTCGTCATCCACCACCAAAATGCGTTCACGGGCCATAAGGGGGCTCTTGATTAAGGTATCGAGCACGGCAGTAGCTCCAAAAAAGAGGGGCAAGGCATCGGCACGCCTCACCTTGAAGCGTGGTTGCCAAGCCAGGGGCTTTCCCAAAAATTGGCCAGAATATCCAATTTCCAGGAACGTGACTGTCCTAATCCAATTCTTACGCTAACATTGCCATGTTAGAATTCCGTGAGCGATGGGCAAGGAATTCATTCTTTATCTATTTTCACATCACATATTCCTCATAATGCTCGAACTTTTGCCATTTTGCCAGTACCTTGCCCATGCTACCCACCTTAAGCCAAGTCTGTAGTTTACCGGCTCCTTTTGATCAGCAACTCGAAGATTACGCCGCCGGTCAATGCCATAGCGTGGAGTTATGGCTGGGCAAAGTCGAAGGTTATCTCGCCCAACATTCGCTGGATGATCTGCTTAAACTATTGCAGCGATTAGAGATACAAACTCCGGTCGCCAGCTTCCAAGGGGGCCTCCTGCTGAGCCAGGGGGATGCCCGTCGTGAACATTGGGCCTTATTTGAACGACGTTTAAACTATTGCCAGACCTTGGGTGTGCAAACGATGGTTATTGCGGGAGATCTGGTGGGACCGTTGACCCAAACAGACTTGGACCGGGTGAGAGTTTCCCTGGTCCAGGCCGCGGATTTGGCCGCTCGGCACGAGCTTCGCCTAGCCCTTGAATTTCAGCGGGAAGCCGTGCTAGCCAATAATCTGCAAACGGCGGCTTCTTTGGTGGCGGATATCAATCATCCCCAATTGGGAATTTGCCTCGATTTGTTTCATTATTATTGCGGGCCTAGCAAGTCCGAAGATTTGGGTTATTTGACCCCCCACAATTTATTTCATGTGCAGTTGTGCGATCTGGTGGGAACACCGCGGGAAATGGCCAGCGACGCGGACCGCATTTTGCCCGGCGATGGCGAAATTCCCCTACAGCCCCTCATAGCGCATTTGCAAAGCCAAGGGTATGTGGGACCCGTCTCGATTGAATTAATGAATCACCAAATGTGGCAGGTTCCGGCCCGGAGCTTTGGCGAGATCGCCATGACCGCGCTTAGAAAGCTCTTGGGCCAAGCGGCGATGGAGTGAGAGTTGTAAATTAAAAATTAAGAATTAAGAATGGGGCATATCACTTGCCTCCAAACTCCACTACTCCTTTCGGCGACAGAGTCCCATCCAACATTTTTCCCTCGCCTCCCGACCCGCGACACCCGTCCCACGCTCCAATACTCCAAACTCCATTCGGCGACAGAGTCGCCTCCTACATTTTCCTCTAGCATCATGTTCACCGGCCTTGTCGAATGTGCGGTCCCCGTTCACGCCCTGGACTCCGTGGGACCGGGAAAACGTTTGATCCTGGCCGTGCCGCAGTTCGCCGCGCACGTAACCATCGGCGAAAGCATCGCTGTCAATGGATGCTGCCTGACCGTTGTGGGAATTGAAGCAGAACTGTTGCACTTTGAGGCGGGACCCGAAACGCTAAGATTGACCAATCTAGGAGAACTGCTCCCCGGTCAACTGGTCAATGTCGAGCGATCCTTGCGCTTGGGGGATCGGCTGGGGGGCCATTTGGTCACGGGACATATCGACGGGACGGGGACGCTGGCCCGGCGGATGGATAACGCTGCCTGGTCCGACCTGTGGTTTACCGCTCCCGGGGAACTGTTGCGACAGATGGTGCGGAAAGGCTCGATCACGGTCGATGGCGTTAGCCTGACGCTGGTGGCCGTGAGCGACACGGAATTCTGCGTGCAACTTATTCCCCACACGCTGGCGGTGACCACGCTGGGAATCCGCCAACCCGGCGAGCGCGTCAATCTCGAGACGGACTTGCTGGCAAAATATGTCGAGCGGCAACTTGCCCCGCGGACATAAGATGGCGAGCGGTGGACGTCAGTCCGCCAGTCCCCGCGCTAGGGGGGCGGGGGGCGAGCCTCAGCGGGCACCAAGCCGCCGATGGCATCGGCGGGAAACTGATTTTTGGTCTGTGGTATGTGGTTTTTGGTATGTGATGTCTAGTGGGTTACACTCCCTTCTGCGAATTCCGTATTTCATTCTGCCTTCGTCATTAACTTCTAACTTCGCATAACCGTCTCCCGCAAATTGCCCGCACACGCTAAAATTGCGACTTTACGCAACTACCGGGTCGGAATTTTTCCTTTGAATACCCGGGCATCGTTCCCCAGGCATTTCTATTATGCAGACCGACGAAATTCGCGAATCCTATCTCCGCTACTTTGAATCACAAGGCTGCAAACGCTGTGCTAGCGATGTGTTGGTCCCCCGCTGGGATCCCACGGTGCTCTTTACCCCGGCGGGGATGAACCCGTTTAAAGATCACTTTTTGGGTAAAATCAAGCTCGAATTTACCCGCGCCACCAGTTGCCAAAAATGCCTCCGCACCGGCGATATCGATAATGTCGGCCGGACCGCCTATCACCATACCTTTTTTGAAATGCTGGGCAACTTTAGCTTTGGCGATTATTTTAAAACCGAAGCGATTCATTGGGCCTGGGAATGGCTGACCAGCAAAAAATGGATGGCCTTGGATCCCAACCGGCTCAGCGTCACGGTATACCTGGATGATGACGAGGCGGCGAATATCTGGCACAACCAGATCGGCCTGCCGTTGGAGCGTATCTCTCGTTGCG
Source organism: Pirellulales bacterium (assembly GCA_033762255.1). Classification (NCBI taxonomy): domain Bacteria; kingdom Pseudomonadati; phylum Planctomycetota; class Planctomycetia; order Pirellulales; species Pirellulales bacterium. The sequence continues at coordinate 78,864 of JANRLT010000049.1, forward strand.
GCGAGGACGAAAACTTTTGGCCCGCCGAAGCCCCCAGCAAAGGCCCCGATGGCGTCTGCGGCCCCTGCAGCGAAATTTATTACGAAGCCTCTCCGGGCAAAAAGGTCGAAATCTGGAATCTGGTTTTTACCCAATTCAACCGCGTCGGCGATCCGCCGAACAATCTGCGCCCGCTTCCTAGTAAAAACATCGACACCGGCATGGGGCTGGAACGGATGGCCGCCGTCATGCAGGGCGTTGATACAAATTATCACATTGACACTCTGCGGCCACTAGTCGAGGCCGCCGGCGAAGTCTGCGGCGTAAAATACATTCCCGCCGACGATAACGGCCGCCGCCTGCGGCGCATCGCCGACCATGTGCGGGCCTGTACCGTCGCCATTCATGAGGAAGTTGTTCCCGGCCCCAAGAAACAAGGCTACGTCATCAAACGCCTGCTCCGCCGCGCCGTCCTGGACGGCCATCAAATGGGCGTGCGCAAGCCGTTCCTTTGCGAGCTTGTCGGCAAGGTCGCGGAACTATTGCGCAAGCCATATCCCGAACTTGCCGAAACCACCAACCGCGTCGGCAAAATGATCCAAAGCGAGGAAGCCAGCTTTCTCAATACGATCGAAGGGGGCTTGGACCGGATCAACCGGCTCTTTGCCGCCATGCAAAAGGAAAACCGCGTCCTCATTAACGGTCGCGAAACGGCGGAACTGTACACCACGCATGGATTTCCCCCGGAACTGCTGGAAACCCTGGCCGGAGAGCATAACCTGCAGGTCGATTGGCCCGCGTTTCAGGCGGAAATGGCCGAGCATGGCAAAATTTCCGGCGGCGGAAAGGTTGTGGATGTCTTCGCCCACAAACCCATCGATACGCTGAAGAAAACGCTGGATGTCACGAACTTTTTGGGTTACGAAACCACGGAGGCGACCGGCACGATCGTGGGCATTATCGCCCAGGACAAATTGTGCGAATCGATGGAAGAAATTGGGCACGCGCAACCGGTGACGGTGGTGCTGGACCAGACACCATTTTACGGGGAGAGTGGCGGTCAAGTGGGGGATACGGGTCAATTGACCGCCGCTGGTATGATCTTTGACGTATTGGACACGCACAAGGATGGGGGGTTTATTTTGCATCTGGGGCATTTGCGCCAAGGGACGCTGAAGCTGCAGCAGGAAGTGAACGCCACGGTCAATTCCGCGCGGCGGGACGGGATTCGCCGGGCGCATTCGGCGACGCACATATTGCATTATGCCCTGCAACGACATGTCGGTTCGCACGCCAAACAACAAGGCTCCAAGGTGGACGACGACCTGCTGCGGTTTGACTTTGCCAATCCCGAGGCGGTGTCGCGGGAAACGCTGCAAACGATTGAGAGCGAGGTGAACCAACTGTTGACCACGGCCGCGCCGGTTGATTGGCAATATCTGCCGATTGCCGAAGCGCGCAAAACCGGCGCGATGATGCTCTTTGGCGAGAAATATCCCGAAATTGTCCGAATGGTCAGCATTGGGAACTTTAGCAAGGAACTGTGCGGCGGGACGCATGTGGCCAACACGGGCCAGATCGGCCTGATCCGGGTGATCGGCGAGGAGAGCGTTTCCTCCGGCACGCGGCGGATCATTGCCGCGACCGGCCAAGTCGCCCTGGAACGGGCCCGCTCCGCCGAGCAAACCCTTCAAGAGACCGCCAACCTGCTGCGCAGTAGCGTGGCCGATGTGCCGCAGCGCGTCGCCGCCCTGACCAAGGAAATCAAAGAGCTAAAAAAACAACTGGCCGCCGGCGCCAAAGCGGGAGTCTCCCTGGACAAACTGCTGGCCGAGGCCCTGACCATTGCCGGGACGACCGTCGTCATTGCCGAAACCCCCGGCGCCGAAAGTCAGGGAATGCGCGAACTGATAGACACCATTCGTAAAAAGAACAACAGCAGCGCGGTTCTGTTGGCCAGCGGCGAAGAGGGTAAGGTCACGCTGGTCTGCGGGATCAGCCGTGACCTGCAGGAACGGGGGTTGAGCGCGGGGGACTGGATCAAAGCCGCGGCCGAGGCCGTCGGTGGACGGGGCGGGGGCCGTCCCGACATGGCGCAAGCGGGGGGGAAGCATCCGGAAAAAATTGGCGAGGCGCTCGCAGCCGCCCGCGCTAGCCTGGAAAAACTTTTGGCGGCGCCTTAGCCCGCCGCGTCAGCCAGGGACTCGTTTCCGCCACGCCCAACACACCGCGCCGGCCAATCCTGCCACTGTCAGCCAGATGCTGCTCGGTTCGGGAATCACGTCCGCAAAGGTCGTCCCCCAGCGAATCTCGTCCACGCTATGGGCACCGGAGGAATAAACCGCGACGCCCAGCACGTTGCCAATATTCAGGTTCAGGCCGGGTTGCAAGGTTGAAATGGGGGTAGCGGGGTTGACAGCCAGGCGAAAGAGGTCGGCACCGGGGGTCAAGTCGACCCGCATGACGAGTTGTTTGATTTGGTTGGCTGCCACGGATGCGGAACCGCTCCCCACCAGTTGACTACCGCCGCCCCGTTCTTCCACAACATAATTGAACAGGCTGCCGCCGCCGGGTTTGCCAATAAAGACATCCGTCAGGCTTCCCCGCAGGTAAATTCCAAAAAAGCCGTTAAAAGCACCTTGATTGACGGGATTTTCAGGTCGCAGAAGCACGCTTAGCCACATGGTTTGGGTGGCTGTGGAGGGAATGGGCGAGTCAAAATCGCGGATCAAGCCCGAGATGCCGGTTTGCGGCTGTGTCGAGGTTGTCCGGTTGCCGGTGGAGTAATTATTACCAGGCAACACTAAGGAACCACTGCCAATGTCGTAATTCGTGGTGATGCTGGCGTTGAACGCGCCCGCTTTCCAGGGGCTGCCCCAACCGGTGCCACCGTTTTTTCCCAGCAGGTCAACCGATGCCGGGCCAATCGACGAGTAACCGAATGGTTCGTTCGAAATTAGCACCGCATGGACGGGGGCGGACCATAATAACACCGCCAAGAGAGTCGCCCACCCGGCGGCAAGACTAGCTCGCATGCACGCGAAATTGCCGACAATGGCGCAAGCACCAAGATTTTTCCAACTCATGAGCGTTCTCCCGATTAACGATGTGCCAAATGAGCAAAGTAACAGACACGCGGCGGCGACAACGGGCTTGCCCAGCCCAGCCAATACTGCCGCGATCGCCGATCCCCCAGCCGCCGCGATTTACCCCCCTAACCCGCTTTATTAAAGATAAAAATGGAAAGCGATGCAAGAATTGGGTGGTAAAAATAGTCACTTATGCAAAATATTTTTTGGACTGACTGATTGTTGACCCCTCTAAAAGCCAGGAAAATTTGACACTTTTGGGCGAAATTGCCAGAATGGGGCTGGGGATGTAAAGTCATTTTTTGAAATTAGCAAGATCCACTTTCTCAGTATGCCGACGCTCTCGAATGAAACCCTCCCCCACCGACCAGGATGGCGATCCCGCGACCATCGACCAGACCGAGGCCCCGCCGCAAACCATTATCGGCATCTTGTCCCGGCTGGGACCGGGGTTGATTATCGCGGCGGCGATTGTCGGCAGCGGGGAACTTATTGCCACGACCAAGACCGGCGCCGCCGCGGGTTTTACGCTGCTCTGGCTAATTCTCATAGGTTGCGTGATCAAGGTCTTTGCCCAGGTCGAAATTGGCCGCTTTACCATGACCGAGGGGCGGACCGCGCTGGACGCTTTTGACCAGGTCCCCGGTCCCAGGATGCGCGTCAATTGGCTCTGCTGGTACTGGCTCTTTATGTTTATCGCTAGCATCGGTCAATTGGGGGGGATTGTCGGCGTCGTCGGCCAATCGCTGGCCATCGCCGTGCCAATCACCAACGATTACAACGTTTTATTGGCGGAGCAGCAGCAATATGATGCCGCCAAAAAATTGTTATCATCAGTTAATGGGCCACAAAGTGTTTCCCAGGAGAATATAACCTCGCGCCCCCAGCGCTATACCACGGACGATCTCCTTTGGGCGGTCATCATCACCGCCGCCACCTCACTCATGCTGGTCATCGGTCGGTACGGCTTTGTCCAGCACGCCTCCACACTGATGGTGGCGATCTTTACCGTGGTCAGCATCATTAACCTTATCGCCCTGCAAAGTACCGCCGAGTGGCACATCGGTCTGGGGGACATTTGGGGGGGATTGACGTTTCAATTTCCCGATAACAACGGCATTCAGACGGCATTGGCCACGTTTGGCATCATTGGCGTTGGAGCGAGTGAACTTGTCGCGTACCCGTACTGGTGCCTGGAAAAAGGATACGCCCGCGCGGCGGGGCAACGCGATGACACCGCCGCCTGGGGGGAACGCGCTCGCGGCTGGCTGCGCGTATTGCGGTGGGACGCTTGGGTCTCGCTGGGCGTGTATACATTCGCCACGGTGGCGTTTTATTTGACCGGGGCCACGGTCTTGCACCGGCAGGGACTAGAACCCGGTGACGACCAAGTCGTGCCGACACTCATGGAAATGTACCGTCCCGTGTTTGGCGTGGCGGCCACCTACATTTTTTTGGTGGGGGCGTTCGCGGTCCTGTATTCCACGTTTTTTGTGGCGAGCGCCGGCAACGCCCGCATGGCCGCGGATGCCCTGCGGGTCTTTCGCTGCGGCGTGCGTACGCCATCACAGGTAAAACTGTGGACGGTAATCCTGAGCGGTGCTATCCCCATAATTTCACTGGCTATTTTTGCCTGGAACAAAAACCCGGTCACGCTGATCCTTATTAGTGGACTCGCCCAAGCGGTCATGCTGCCGATGCTGGGGGGGGCGGCGTTGTACTATCGCTACTATCGCTGCGACGCCCGGCTGCGTCCTGGAATCGTCTGGGACGCGGGGTTGTGGATTTCCTTTGCGGGATTGCTGTTGGCCGGTGGGTGGATCACCTGGGACAGAATGGGGAAGCTGGTGGCGAAAGTTTCTGAGCTACTGACTAGGTGATAATGCGCGTGGCTCGATGTTATAGAGATAATGCTACGCCTTTAACCACTGCGTAAACTTCTGCCGCAGTTTGGCCGCCTTGGGCCCGACCACCGCCTGACAATAGGGCTGATCGGGATTTGCCTGATAATATCCCTGGTGATAATCCTCGGCGGGAAAAAACTTAACCAAGGGCGCGACCTGCGTGACAATTGGACCGGGCCAGATCTGCTCTTTGTTAAGCTCGGCGATCAGTTCGCGGGCGGTGGTCTCCTGCTCCGCTGAATGCGTATAAATGACCGACCGATATTGCGTGCCGACATCCGCCCCCTGGCGGTTGGGCGTGGTGGGATCATGAATCCCAAAAAAGATCGTCAGCAAATCGCGGTAGGTGATGATCGCGGGATCAAAGGTCAGTTGTACCACTTCGGCATGGCCGGTATAGCCGCCGCAAACTTGCTCGTAACTGGGGTTGGGCACGCCCCCCCCCGCATAGCCAGACACCACGCGCTCGACGCCTCGCACTTGTTCATAGCAGGCCTCGAGGCACCAAAAGCAGCCGCCACCCAGCGTGGCCAATTCGGTTGTCGGAGGGGACATGATTTATTTGTTGGCTAAGGGAGCTTGGTGGGAGTTGGGGCTTGATTGTGATTCGCTAATAATGGGGACTTGCTTTTGCTGTACGCCAGTAAAAAGTTCTCGATTGATAAATCTTCATCCAAGCTTTCCCAATGCACGCCCAAACCATCACCAATCAATTGCCATTGATTCTGTTCCTCCACTGTCCCGTGGCATAATCGAGGAAAATAACCAAGCGGAATCTCAATTGACTGGTTGTTGTCAAAAACAACAGTGATGGCGTGTTCTGTGAAACCCAAGTTTTGGATGCGGACTTCTGTCATTGAGTTACATTTTCGACCACAAAAAAACTCCGCCGTGGATCATTCTACGGCGGAGTTCGAATTTTTCCAAACAGTTGCGGAATGGGCTATTTCGCACCCATCCGCCACGGGGAGAGCCATTTACACCAGTTCGCCAATCACCTGCGGATGTTCCACCAAATATTGGGGACGGCCGTTATTATCAATCAGGGTCGTGTTCTTGGCGTCAATTCCCATCAAATGGTACAGCGTGGCGAAGACCTCGTGCAGGTGGACGGGGCGGTCCTGCGGAGCCTCGCCGTAGCGACTGGTCGAACCAATGACTTGGCCGGTTTTTAACCCGCCACCCGCCAAAAAGCAACTTGAGGAACGTGACCAATGGTCCCGTCCCGCGCTGCCATTGACACGGGGCGTGCGGCCAAATTCACCCCACATGACAATCGCCGTATCCGCCAGCATCCCCCGCTGGTCCAAATCGCGAATGAGCGCCCCCAAGCCATGATCCAACCGGGGTAGCTGATCCCGCAGTTGCACAAAGTTGCGTTCATGGGTGTCCCAGCCCCCCCAGCTAAAGCTGACACAACGCACGCCCGCCTCGATTAGCTTGCGCGAAAGTAAAAACCGCTGGTTATCGCCGCCGCCGTTGGTATCCAGGCCGTATTCCTCTTTGACCGCTTGGGATTCGTCTTCGATTTTCAGGGCGTCGGCCATTTTACTGCCGGTAATCACGTCAATTGCACGCTGATTAAAGGAATCCATGGCTTCCATCATGCGGCTATTATCCACATCGCGGCGAATACGGTCGATCTCGCCCAAGAGCTTGGCCCGGTCGTTCAACCGATCCATCCCAATTTCCCCCCGCATGCGTAGATTTTCGCGTCCGTTACCATCGGGTCGAAAGCCCGCATAGACCGCCCCTAAAAATCCATGCTGCGTATGCCCGGTCAAATCCACAAAGCGCGGCACCGGACCATTGGTGGGGCCATGCATTTTAGCCACCACGGCCCCCAAGCTGGGGTGTCCACCACTGCTTTTGAGATCGTTTTCGCTAAATCCGGTCTCGGTCTGCCAGGAGGAATGTTCGTCCCGAATACCGGTGAGGGAGCGGATCACCGCGAATTTATCGGCCAGCTTGGCCAGTTGCGGCATGAGGCTGTTGATTTCGATACCCGGAATATTTGTCGCACTGGGGTTAAATTCCCCACGGATTTCGGGAGGGGCTTCGGGCTTCATATCAAACATATCAATGTGCGACGGCCCACCCGCCAGAAAGATATTAATAATAGATTTATTGCCCAACCCACCCAATTTATCAGCGACCGGAGTGGCTTCGGCGCGATAAACATCGGCCAAACTCGCCCCCATGACCGCCAGACTGCCGGTGGCCATAGATCCAATTTTTAGAAAATCCCGACGACTCACGCCATCACAAAACTTTTGTCGGCGGCCAAGAAATGTCAGCATAAGAAGGTCTCCCAAAACTTATAGGCGGGATACCGCAATTGGTAGGCAGGCATCCCCCCCTCAAACTGAAACTTTGGTGATAAATTCAAATAGCAGTACGTAGCAGAATGCAGAACCATTGCAGAAAATGAAACCGCAATAAGCAATTCCACTACTAGCTATTAAAATTCTTGTCCCTGTTCACCTGAGTTTCATTTTAAGGGAGGAATAGCCCAGGCAGCAACTTTTTCTGCCAAGTAATTATGCGGTTTTCCACTCTAACGTTACTAGGAATGTGACAGCGGTCTAAAAAATATTAGAAAGCAGGAACTCTTGGTCACGAATGGCGCGAGTTTGAAATCCAATTTTACGGCGTCCTAGGGAGAAGATTTTAGACGGCCTGCCCTTTTTTGATTGCCAAATTAGTTTTTTTACTTCCAAATATGCCGGGTATTCAAAAAGCCTAATAATACTTTGTTTCTTTTTCCAAGTAAGTCCAATAAAAGCAATGCCTTAGGACAATCCGCATTCTTTAGCCAAATCCTCCAAAATACGCAAAACCCTTATATTTTCAGCCGTTGCCTTGACACTGGCCAGCGAGGAGGTAAATTCTTCCTAGACTGTGCAGTTCCATTGGTCTTTGCAATCGTTAAAGTTTCAGGGCACTCCATGATTGCATAGAACATTTTTCAATGGGCTGGATGTTCTGCTTGCCGGGCCGGAACTGTGCCTGAGCAAGGCACACTGGAATGGCCGCTGGCAAATGTTGTCTGGCCTGTGTTTTACTCAAGATTTTGGAGGTTTTCCATGAATCGTTTTTTTGCTTTGGGCTTGGCCGTGATCGTGGCGATCACCGGTTTTGCTATGTTCGGTGAAGATACCGTAGCCATCGCCGGTCACGGCTGCCATGGCTGCAATGGTTGTGCTGGTGATTGTGGTGGCAGCGCATGTGATTGTGGTGGCCGTCACCGCAAGCATCGCCGTCATCGTCGCTGCCATTGCGATTGCGCTGGCGCTCCTTCCTGCTGCGAACCAGCCCCTGCTTGCGAACCGGCTCCCGCTCCTTGCTGCGAACCGGCTCCCGCTGATTGCTGTGGTGCCCCGGTTGCCGCTGATTGCCCGACCTGTGTTGCTCCCGCTGTCGTGACCCCCGCCCCGGAAGGCCATGCCGCTCCTCCCGCTCCGGAAGGTGCCGCTCCCGCCGCTCCTGTGGAATCGGCCGCTCCCAAGACCGGCTTCCGCCGCGCTCCTGTTGTGATCTTCCGTGGCTAATTTGCCACAAAAACTGTAATTCCACTCAAATTGCGTGCGACCCAGCAGCCCTGAACGCAGTTTTAATATTGGACATTACCACCCAGCCGGCAACAAATTTTGTTGCCGGCTGTTTTTTTTGCTAGCACGGCGGGACTTTTATATTGGCGATTCTTTTACCCCCCCTGATTGGCTGACCTTCTGGGATTTCGTCTCGCCAGATCGGCTCCGCTGGCGTAAAATTCGGTTGCCCCATGAGCACCGACCTGGCTCCACCCGCTACGGCCCCTTTGGCCCCGCTGGTGGATTATCTCGATGCGCAGCCGGAATATTCCGCCAATTTAGCCAGTCTGCACGCTGGACATAGCCTAACCCTGGGCGGTGTATGGGGATCGAGCTGCGCGCTGGTCGTGGCTAACTTGCTTCGACACACCACTGGCCCTTTGCTGGTGGTGTTGCCAAATATAAGTGATGTAGAATCTTTAGCCGCTGATCTGGCGTTATTTACCACGGTTAGTCCAGCAATCTTACCCGCCTGGGAATCCGCCAGCGAAGATCTGACCCTGGCTGACGAAATTCACGGTGAACGGCTGCGATTGCTAAAGCAATTGCAGCAAGCGTCCCCGCCCCGGCTGCTGCTTACCGGCATTCAGGCCCTGCTGCAGCCCCTGCCCAGTCCCGCGCAACTTGCCCAATCGACCAATACACTCAACGTAGGCGATCAGGTTGATCTGCCGGAATTGACCCGTTGGCTGGTGGAAAATGGTTTTGAAAGCACCACCGCCGTGCAACTACCGGGGGAATTTGCCCTGCGCGGCGGCATTTTGGATCTGTTTGCGGCTGACTGGGAATATCCCCTGCGGATCGAATTTTTTGACGATCAAGTCGAATCCATCCGCGCCTTTGAAATCTCCACCCAACGCAGCCAGGGAGCGCTTTCGCGCTGCGACCTGACACTGATCCACCCCGCCCGTTCCGATCGCGCCCAACTGACGGATTATCTTCCTCCAGGAACTTGGGTGTTAGTAGTGGAACCGCCTGAACTGCAGGAAGAAGCCCGGTATTTTTTGCAGCGGGTGGAAAAACCGCAGGATTACCACGAGTTGGACGACGTCACCCGCGCGCTGTTTCAGTTTCCTTCGATCACGGCGGCGGCAATTGCCGGCAGTTCACTGGAGGCGCATTGCGATCTGCGATTTGAGTCGGTCGAGCGATTCAGCGGCGATTTTGAAAAAGTCCGCAGCGAGCTGGACGCGGCGGGGCAGGGTCAGACCGTGTACCTGATATGTCCCACCCCCGCCGAGGTCGAACGCTATCAAGAACTCTTTGGCCAAACGGCCCTGGCCCTGGCGGGCACGTTGCATTTTATCGTGGGACATTTGCGCTCGGGCTTTCGATTGGTGAGCGAGCGGATCGCTCTGGTCAGTGCCAACGAGCTGTTCCAGCGGGCCGATGTTTCTTCCGCCGGGCGCAAACGCCTGAGCCGCGTGATCGATAGCTTTTTGGATTTGCGCGAGGGTGACTACGTGGTCCATTTGGGCCATGGAATCGGCAAATATCGCGGGCTTAAGCTGCTGGAAAAAGGGAACCAGACCGAGGAACACCTGGAAGTCGAATTTCGCGGCGGGACAAAGGTGTTTGTCCCCGCGACCAATATCGAACTAGTCCAAAAGTACGTCGGCGGAACCAAGTCCCGTCCCACGTTGGCCACTATCGGCGGCAAAACCTGGCTCAAACAAAAAGCGGCCGCCGAGCGCGCGGTTCAGGACCTGGCGCTGGATATGTTGCGGCTGCAAGCCACCCGCGCCTCGCGCCCCGGGATCAGCTTTCCCGCCAATAGCCCCTGGCAAGCTGAATTTGACGCGGCTTTTCCCTTTAGCGAAACTCCTGACCAGCTCAGCGCCATTGCCGCCATCAAAAAGGACATGGCCCGACCACAGCCCATGGACCGCCTCCTCTGCGGAGATGTCGGCTTTGGCAAGACCGAAGTCGCCATGCGCGGGGCGTTTCAGGCGGTGGAGGCTGGCTACCAAGTCGCGGTGCTGGTCCCCACGACCATCCTGGCCGAGCAACATGGCCGCAGCTTTAAAGCGCGGCTGGCGGGCTTTCCCTTTCATATTTCCACGCTCAGCCGATTCTGCACCCAAAAGGAACAAGAACGCATCTTACGCGCGGCCGCGGCCGGCGGAGTGGATATTGTCATCGGCACCCATCGCCTGGCCCAGCATGATGTAAAATTTGCCAATCTGGGCCTGTTGATCATCGACGAGGAGCAGCGCTTTGGCGTGGATATCAAGGAACGGCTGAAGGCCCTGCGGGCGACCGTGGATGTGCTAACCATGACCGCCACGCCCATCCCGAGGACGCTGCATATGTCGCTGTTGGGCCTGCGGGACATTAGCAATCTCGAGACGGCGCCGGAAAACCGCCAGGCGGTGGAAACGCGGATCGCCCGCTTTGACGAAGAACTGATCCGACACGCCATCCTACGTGAATTGAACCGCGGCGGGCAGATTTACTTTGTGCATAATCGGATTAATGACATTCACGAGTTGGCGGCCAAGCTACAGCGCATCGTCCCCGAAGCGAGTATTTGCATCGGTCACGGTCAAATGCACGAGGACGACCTGGAAAGCGTGATGCTGGGCTTTATTGACAAAAAATATGACATCCTGATCGCCACCACCATCATCGAAAGCGGCCTGGATATTCCCAACGCCAATACCATTTTTATTGATGAGGCCGACAAGTACGGCCTGGCCGACCTGCACCAGTTACGCGGTCGCGTGGGCCGGCATAAGCACCGCGCCTATTGTTATTTATTGGTTGATCCGCACAAGTTTCTCAGTTCTAACTCTGTCAAGCGGCTGCGGGCAATCGAGGAATTTAGTTCGCTGGGAGCGGGCTTTGCCATTGCCATGCGGGATCTGGAAATTCGCGGCGCGGGAAATATCCTCGGCACGCAGCAAAGCGGCCATATCGCCAGCGTGGGTTATGAATTGTATTGCGAATTGCTGGAGGCGGCAGTGCGGGGGTTGCAGCGATTACCCGCCAAGGAACAAATTCAGGTTCATCTGGATTTGCCCGTCGAGGCGTACCTGCCCCGCACCTACGTGCCGGATATGCGCTTAAAAATCGATCTTTATCGCCGCCTCTCGCGCGTGACCAGGATGGATCAACTGGCCGACCTGCGCGCCGAGCTGTTGGACCGCTTTGGCGATTTGCCCCCGCCTGTCGAAAAGATGCTGGAACTGGGGGAATTGCGAATATTGGCGGCGCAATGGAAAATCGACACCATCCAGCGCGAAGACATCTATGCCGTCCTGTGCTATCAAGAACGGAGCTTGATCGAACGCCTGGCCAAGCTGAGCCGGGGTAAACTGCGCATCGTCGATCACCGCAGCGCCTACCTGCCGCTCGATGCCGCCACTGTCGCTAGCGAGGCGATCCTCCCCCCCCTCAAATCGCTCTTGCGGCTAGGCGCGGACGCTGGCTAAAATTCGCCCCTATTTCGGCGGCATTTTGCCATTCCTTGTGCCGGTCTGGCGTGAACTTTTGACCTTTGACAGGCGGCGGGTTATGAAATTTTGTCGACCTTTTTTGCGACCCGACCTTTGGAATGCCGTGTTCCTCCTGGGCGTATTCCTCACGCAGGGGACACTTCTTCCCGCCCAGCCGTATGTCGGATTGGATGGGCAGCCGCTACCCAGTACCCTCAATCCCGCCACAAATTTGGCACCGTCATCGCCTCCTCCTGGCGCACCTTCGGGAATTCCCTCTGGAAATCCGCAACCCTATTTGCCAGCGGCCCTTGCGCCCGCCACGGCTGGTTCCCCGGCCCTCCCTGGCGCTCCCGCATCAACGCCGATAACCCCCTTAGCCGATTCCAGCGAGGCACTGTGGCCCAGGCAGGCCCCTCAAAATCTGCTTTCCCCTAACACACAATCCCCCCCGACTACCGCTCCTGCCCCCTTTAGCAGCGATAGTGCCCAAGCCCCGCCCCCGGCCAGAGCCGACCAGAATTCGGCTGGCGTTATACCCGCCGCGCCTGACACCAGTTTGCAAAGCTCCCCCACGATCGCCACCTGGGGGGAATTTGTGAATGCGCAGATCATCGCGCGGGTGGGTAATGAAACGATCTTGGCGGCGGATGTGCTGGGACCGGTAAATAAGACACTGGAACAGTACAAAAATCAGATGTCGGCGAGCGAATACGCGGATCAGCAACAGCGGCTGATGCGCGAATTTGTAAAGCAGTTGATCGAGGTAAAGATTATCTTTGCCGACGCGATGACGCATATCCCCAGGGAGAACATTGAAAAAATGCGGGGAGCGGTCAACGAGCAATTTGAAACCAGCCATGTTAAACGGTTGCAAGAAGTCCACAAGGCGGCCAATCGGACCGAGCTAGAGCAAAAATTGCTGGCCAGCGGCAGTTCCCTGGATAAACAGCAGCGGATGTTTTTTGAACGGAGCGTGGCCGTGCAATGGGAACGCCAAAACATCAAGGAAGTGTCGGAAATACCGTTGTCCGAGGTCCTGGCCGATTACCGCAACCATTTGGCCGATTATGAAATCAAGGCGACCGTCCGCTGGGAACACCTGATGATCAGCTTTGCCAAAGTCAGCGACAAGAACGCCGCTTATGGCCAACTGGCCAACCTGGGTAATAGCGTCCTGCAAGGCGCCAGCTTTGCCGCGGTGGCGGAAAAATCCTCGCACGGCCCGACCGCGTACAAACAAGGCCAGTGGGACTGGACCACGCGCGGCTCGCTAAAGTCCAAGGTACTAAACGAGGCGCTCTTTGCCATTCCCGTGGGCCAGCTTAGCGCGATCCTGGAGGATGAGGATGGATTTCACATTATTCGCGTGCTCGAACGCAAGGATGACGGCCGCGTGCCGTTTGAGACTGCCCAGGTCGAGATTCGCGAGAAGCTGTTGCGCGAGGCGGAGGAAAAATCGCGGCTGGCGTATTTAGACAAGGTGCGTGAGCGGGTACCGGTCTGGACAATATTTGACGGTCAGATTGATCCCGCGGAAATTAAATTCAGCAGCAACGCCCCTCCCGAGCGAAAGAAAAAGAAGTAAGCCCGCCGCGTCTCAGCATTTTTGTAGGAGGCAACTCTGTTGCCGAACAGTAGGTTAGGACCAGACCTGATGGCTGGGACCACCCACCCACATCCTTTCCGTTCCAACAAACGACATCGGCACATTCCCAACATGGATGAGCTGAATTCTGATATCATTACTTTGAAATTCGAAATCACCTATCGTTGCTGATCCGACTACTGTTGAGACCTCGGCACTTAGCTGCTTACCCAAAAAACCTTGGTCCTGCTTATGCCTCCTTGGCTTGGTAAAATAATTGTCGCGTAACTGTCTCGGAATTGTCTTCTTTGTGCCTAATTCTGTGCCCGCAGAGACTTTGTGCTTAATCTTTTAGGAACACCCCATGCCAGCACCCCCGCTAACCGACCAGCAGCGTCAAGCGATCAATCAGGCGCTCTTTACCGGTCAACGGATCCAGGCCATCAAGGAATACCGCGAAGCAACCGGCCTGGGCCTAGCCGACAGTAAAAAATTTATTGACGAATTGGAAACGCAGTTGCGGCTCCAAACACCCGAAAACTTTACCTCCCCTCCGGCACAAGGCTGCCTGGGCGTCCTTTCCATCTTCGCGGGGCTTTTGACCATCGGCGGGGCCGTAAGTTTAGCTTTATTTATATTGTTGACCGGATGAGCCCTGATTAGCAGACTGTGGTTGGCTGGGCTCTTTGACCCGCCTGCCGGGCTAGCGTATGATAATGGAAAAGCAGTTCATCATAATGTGATGTTTTATAGCGCAACCTTTGCTAACGCCCCCTCGAACAGGGCTTGCGATCAAGGGTAGTGTTAATATTGACCAAGGATATGTCAATTCCGCAAATTTGCCCCCGTAGCTCAGGGGATAGAGCGAGCGTTTCCTAAACGCTAGGCCGCTGGTTCGATTCCAGTCGGGGGTACAGATACGTTTGTCCACTGGTTACCATGCATAGCCACTGGCATTATTTCGCGGGAATTCTGCATATCGCCTTGAGCCAGTGACTGTACATGCGCGCTGTTGGGCGTAACTGAGTACGTCGGATTATACGTCACATTTTGCGGCGTGCTTTGGCGGGTGGTTATGGCCGACTGCAATCCTGTCTCGCCAGAGACGGCACGATCAAAATGGGTGGTCACGGCACGCTGGTAATGTAGCTGCGATATGGCTTCGCTGTTCCCGCACCATTCGGCCACCACGGCCTGGGGAAAATGATCGGATAGTTCCATGATCCGGCTCGCCCGCAGGTTATGGGTAATGCGGGGCCAGGGTTGAATGCCAATGCGGCGCAACAGCTTCAAAATCCGCATCCGCACCACGGCGTCACTCCCTAAACGCAACTCATCCCCAAACACAAACAACGCACCTTCGCTGGCCTGTTCGTAAGCTTCATCGAGGTAGGGCCGCAATTCTGGAAACAAGGGGATCGTGCGGTAGGGCTTCCCGCACTTGGCCGTCTTTTGGCTATCAAAGGTTAACGTGTTAGCTTCCCAGTTAACATCCGTCCACTTTAGGTTCCGCAGTTCCGACGGCACCCGCAGCGCGCCATACCGCGATAATGCCAGCATTAGCCGCCATTCCGTGTTAGGGCAGGCGTCGATCACCTTTTGGATTGTGGCACGATCCACAAATACCAGACGCTGGCTATTCGACTGACTGCCAGCTTTGGCATCGGCAAAGGGGTTTTCATCAACTAGCTTTTTGCGTAACGCCACCTTAAACCACTGTCGCGCCAGGACGATCCATTTAGAGATAGTGGCCGGGGAATACTCATTATTCACCATCGACTGTTTCCAGTCGGCCGCGCTGGATTCGGTAATCTCCCGCAGGTCGCAATTACCAAAATAGCCGACAATCGCGGCCTGAAACATCTTGGCGTTGCGCGTCGTATTGGCGGAATAATCCCGCCGCGCGGCAATTTCGGCGGTCAGGTAATCGTCCAACTTGGCGGACTTTAGGCCCGGCACCAGATCATGCGCCGCCAGTTTGCCGCGAAGTTGGCTCCCCACGTCCTTAAGCCATGCGGCGGTAACGGCGGGGATTGTGGTGCCACTCTGTTTGGCACCGATCAAGCTTTCGATATGGGTGAGGGCCTGTTTGGCGTTGGCCTTGGGCATCTTGCCTAGCCGCAAGGTTGAACGGCGTCCGCCCTGGTTTTTATATTCGATCCGCGCCGTGCCTTTGGTGTAAATGAGACTTGCCATTATTCCGGTTCCTTACTGGAAAGTTCGATCCTGAAAAGTTCTGTCAATTTATTGATTGCCACCAAACTTAACCCAGCTTGGCCATTAACAAAGCGCGACAACTGCGCTTGGTCAATTCCCGTTCGTTTGTAAATTGCATACCGCGATAACTTTGATCGTTTGATGATCCGTTTTAGCTGCGCGGTAAACGATTTATGCTTAGCCATGCTGTAACTATATGGGATACTTGTTCTTGTAACAAGCAGATAACATTATAACATTCCTTGATAGTCCCTGACAGTTGACACTCATATTTGCGTTATAACGCGTTCCGGCGTCCAGCGTGTCTAATGTCGAGTTTCCCCGCGAGACGCGTTCCTGGGGCGTCCTAGGCGTCCGATTTTCGCTAAAAAGGGAGTTCGTTCGGATCAGGCGGGCGTTTGGCATATTCGAGGGCTTCCGCCTTAAACTTGGCTATTACCAGCCGGTCGGTGTCGGTCGGTTCGCCGTTTAGCGGTGGATACGATTTCATATCCGCCGTTTTCTGGTTAGTAGATGAAAACGTTTTCGTATCCGCCTGATCCGGCCACAACTCTATCTGCCGTTCCCTTGGGCGTTTTGGCTTGATCTTGGTTTTAATATCGGCACCCCCTAAAATCCCAACACCGGATCGACGGGAACAAAATCATCATCATGGATGCCACCAGAGAGGGTATGTTTTTTATCGTCCAGATCGTCCAATAACCTGTTATTTGCGGGTTCAAAGCTTTGGACGATGTTTTCCCCGGATCGTCCAAGATCGTCCAACTTATCGTCCAAGAATTCGGCACAACCCACACGCACATTGGACGATTGGACGCATTGGACGATGTTTTGCCCTACATCTCTGGTCAGGGTCAACAGCCGCCGCCGCTGAACTGTGTTTTCCCGTGCCACTGTCACCCTCAATCCTTGAGTAGCTAGCGAGGGGAACAGTCGCCGCAGACGGCCTGTGACACCACGGGGAGACGGCCACCCCTCTGGCGGCTTGGACGTATTAGGCCATAGCGCGGAGAGTAGCTCACTGGCGGTTCCCGTCCAGCTTGTGCCAGGTCTTATTCCATCCAGGATCGCCGTAGCGAATGGATCGCCGTCCAGTACTTCGTTGGCAATGCGGTCTTGCAGTCCCATGAAACGATCAAACGCGCCGAGGGTAACTCCCGCTTTGTCCGCCGCCGCCAAAACTTTGGCAAAATCGGCCATGCGGGGGAGTCTCGCTAGGTTGACGCCAGGGAGCGCGGCCAGGACTTGGCTTAAGGCGTCCAGGACCGCGCCAAATAGCCGTGGTTGCATTTCCTCCACCAAACTGTCTAGTTCCTGTTCCGTCCGCCTTGCATGATCGGGGATCACGTCCAGTTCGACCAGCAAGAGGCGTTCCCCTAAATCACCCCGTAGCGCACCCGCGTCGATACTGGTTAGGCAGATTACCCGCCTGAATGAACTAACGGCCAAGTCCCCGTCTGTATAAAGTATTCTACGGATTAAACCGTCGCCTGTGACTGCTTTGCACAAGCTATCCGATAACCACGGGTGAATTTTGCTGAGGTTATCAATGACCACTCCCCACGATCCCCCGGCCTGAATCTGCCACGCTTCCATATCCCGTGGCTCGGATCGCAAGGGCGCATAACTGGGATCGAACAAAGACAACAGCACCCGCGCCGCGCTGGACTTGCCAGTCCCTTGGATACCCGTCAATAACAGGATCGGGTGCGGGATATTTGGCACCAATGCGGCCACCAGCCACCCAATCACTATTGGCCAATCCACCGCCGTTACATTCAGCACTTCGCGCAGATCGTCCAGACTGCCACCACGTTCTGGTGGGGGTAACGCCTTGGTGAGCGCGCTTCGGCGAAACAATACTGGCGATTTAGTCAGCACCTGCCACCCCGCCGCCGTTACTTCCACGGCGCGGCCGGACTTATCACCTAAATCAATCACGATCCCGTCGCCATGCTTGGCCAGGCGCAGGTGCAATTGTTCCGGTTCGGCGTCGCTGGCTTCACCCCCTAGCACACATAACGCATCGGCCAATGCGCTGGCGTTGGGCGTCCGTTCATGCGTCGCGCGGAATAGCTTTGCCAGTCTCTGGCGGAGGGACTCACTGTTGCCGCGCAAGAGTAGCGCGGGGCCACCCGCATGATCCACGGCAAAGAGTTCATCGGCGGTCGAGACGCCAAACCGATAATGCGCCAGTGCCAATTGCACTAATTGTTCCGCAGTCGAGGGACCAGACTTCTTGCCGGATTTATCGTCCGAATTGTCCGGCGCGTCCAATTCCACCGGCGCTTTGGCATCGTCCAGCTTCGCTGTCTGTTCTGTCGGCACCCATACGGGCGCGGCGTCGGCCAGACGTTCTAAGTCGGCCTTGGTTCCGCCTGAGTTTAGCCAGTCCGTAACATCGCCTTTGGGGGGGAGTCCGGGTAATTCCACGATCCGCACAGTGTCGGCCAAACCGTGGAGCGAATGACAGACTAACTTGGCGTGCTTACGGCCAGCATCGTCATTATCGGGTAAGACAATCACCCGCCGTCCGCGCAGGTATTCGGCGTGCTGTGGTGTCCATTTCCCGGCACCGCCAGCATTGCACGTGGCCACGATCCCGATTTTGGCAAGGTTGTCAGCATCTTTCTCGCCTTCGCAGATATAAACTGTTTGCGTCGGATCGGCTGGCAGTTCCGTTAAGCGATACGGCACTACGCGCACACCCTTGACGCTCCAGTCCCAGCCGCCGCCTGTCTTGGGTTTTCTCTGATTAAAACCCTTGGGATCATAGCGGACCACTTGGAATAGCAGTTTGCCTGATTCATCGCGATAATCGTAGGTCGCGACACTCCTCCTTGTTTTGGTCTGTATCTTGCATGGCATCAAATCCGCCAGACACAAATTTACCGCGGCGCAAACCGCCTTTGTATCGCACCCAGCGTGACACTTGATTAACGCGCGGCCTTCATCACCAACACTAACGGATAGGCTAGCGTTCCGATCCTCATGCGCTGGACAACGTGCCTGCCAACCGCTACTTGTTGGTTTTGCGTCGGGTAGTTTGGCCAGTAGGTTTTCAACTGGCGTTCCTTGATTCATTATGCTAAAATCCTTTCAGACAAAGGTAAATGCGACGTCGGGAGGTGAGATTCCCGCCGCCGCGCGAGGGGTAAAGTTACAGCGTCGCGGCCACGGGGTTATTCCCGTGGCCGTTGGCGTTTACGGGGGTAGCCGTGCATTGCTGCGAGACCAGCTTTGACAACCAAGTGCGAATCTCCGCCAAGGGATATATCCGCACCCCGCCGATTAGCACGCTGGGCATCGTACCGCTGGCGGTCCAACGCCGGATTGTGCTTTCACTGACGGCCAACAACTTTGCAAGATCGACGGCATCCACTGCCAGGGTGTCCACTGGCACGGCGTCGATCCGCTGCCGCAGTTGCTCATGCTCGCGAATTGTAGGAGTATTCGTGGATGTGCTCATCGCGCACCCCCTTTGTGTGCCCGGGTGGGGCGGGTGTAGCTAATCCGCATCCCGTAACGATTACGCAGTATCTGTAGGGCCGTGCGCTCAACTTGGCGGTCGCCGCTCTGCCGACCCGCCCACGCTATAGCCACCAGTGTGGCCGGACTCTCTCGCTGTGCCATCGGTATCGCTCCTTTATTTGGTCGGCCACTAGCGGGCCGTATACATAGGGAGCGACGGGCGCGAAAAAACTTGCCGCAATAAGTTTTCGCGGTTGCAAAAACGAAAAAACCCCGCGAAATGCGGGGTAAAATATTTTTAGATTTTTTGAGGGCGATAAGTTTTCTTGGAAAATCGCGGTAAGTATTTTCAGTGTCTTGGGGCGTTCATTTCCCGCTGAACCTTCAGCATGGCGTTATAAGCTTCTCTTGTACTTTTAAGATTTTTCCAGGTATCCGTTCCCTTTATAGTAGTTTCTGAGCAATTCAAGCTTGCCGCCCATTGGCTTGCATTCCAGGTCTGAGCTTCGGGTGTGCTTTCCAGCTTGGCTTCCATGCGTTCATTCACCGTTGGCTGATCCTTTCTTGGCCTACCACCAAGGTTTTTGGATGTTTGCGGAGTACGTACTGCCCCGCCGTTGGCTTGCTGTTCACCCTGTTCCCCCACCAGGCTTTGTTTCACCAAGTAAATACACTTTTTGAGTAGTGTCTTACCCTGCGGCGTCAGGGTTTCACAATTTCGAATCTCTCTTATTATCCATAACCACACAAACGGGCGATTCACTAATTCCCGATACTCTATTTCTCCCGGTACTAGCCCCTTAGCGGAAACTCGTTCTAGGACATTGTTTAATTTGTAAGCGGACATTGGAACGAACGGGTCGTCAAATTCCGCCGCGTCATAAACCGCCGCTAGCACAACCATAGCATCGCGCTGGCTGATTTTTTGCTCTTTGCAAGTTTCCTCACCGGCAATCATCCGCACAAAGTAGGGCCATTCCTGAGGCAGCTCCGGTTTTTTTATCTGAACTGTAAGCGAAAAACAGGGCAATTCAGGTTCTGCGTGGGTTGCCCCACTAATAGGGGGCAGGTTTTTTGGAGCCAGATTCAATTCATTTGGTGTGTCATTAAGGGGACCGTCGCTTCTTAAGAATGATCTCAATGATAGCGTCTTTGTGAAAATAACGTGGTTTTCTGCCTTAGTTGGAGTCAGCCATCGGTCGAGCTCCAAGACTTTGGCAACCGATGGGTGCCGGATCCTTAAGCGGATACTTTCTTTGTTGGCGAGGTCAAAAGGCAGCGACAGGCTATCGTTTAGAGTACCGATCCAAGGGGAATCCGTCTGAACCTCAAGATAGGTCCTTTCCTGATGTAGTTCCTGGAAAATTACATTTTTCGATATGGCCAGCCCGCTGTCACACTGCTCAACAAACCAACTTGAAATGGCAGCGGAAATTTCCTGACGCAAGTACGGGTGTTCGCACAATAAATCTTGTGTTTTCGCGCCATATGTTACCCGCCAGTCGGCATTCATTGGTTTCACCTTAAGAATAGAAAACGGGCCGATCGGAGAGAACCGCGTAAGCGGGATGCGCTCTCTCGCGGATCGTAAAACAAGATCGTTGTAACACACTGGCCACCTGTTCCGGAATATAGCAAATTTTCGGCCTGTAGGCGACTTAACAACTTGTTCCAAGCTGCTAGCAGTGTATTGCCGTTACCATCAAATTTGCCACTGTGTTTCATGTAGCAACAAATAGAAAACTTGGAGACTGTGTCTAAGTCGTTTGTGTAGCGCTGTGGCAATGTGGAAGCCCTTTAAAGCAAAGTCTGAACCTGCGGCAAACTTGGTTCCAACAAGAAAATATCCTCACGCGTGAGAAACTCGAAAATCTACATCGTGGAGAGCGAGTCTTTCTCTATTCCCCAAGATTTAAACCCCAGGAAACGGGACTCCCACCAACTCTCCAACCCCCCCACCCCGGGGCAAAATTCTACAGACAGCAACTTCTCTACAAGTTGCTAAATTGCCCAAATTAACGCGGGGTTACACAAGTTGTGGGAGGGGGACTAGTAAGTATCCCGCGCGCGTGTGACGGGTGGGGTGCTGGGTCAAAATCGAGCCACGGTAACACTATCACACTGCAACGCTAAGCCGTTGTCCTCTATACCTTTACGCTTTGCCGAGGGAATCGCTCGGCAAAATCCTGGCCGCTTTGCCGAGGCCGTAGTGTTGCTTGTCGATGCCACAACGGCAACGACGAACAACGAGTTTCGCCGCTATCACCTTGACTGCAACGTAGCAGTGCACTGTGCTAGCACAACACTAAGGGAGTGTGAGTTATGCCTGATCGAGCAACGGTTATTGAGTTTCTGTGCCAAGAGTTTGAGGAATACCTTTTGGATGACACAGAGGCGTTTACGCTGTCTCCGGACATGGACTATGAGTGGCCGGTGTTTGAGGCCTGGGGGCTCGGAGAGGGCCGCATGGATCACGTTTACCCAGGCTAGTTAGCACGGTGCCGTAGACTTCCCGACTAAGCACACTGCTAGCGTAGTGTGCTACATCAGCGAGCCTACTGTTGGCGAGCGATTGTGTTTACTTAATCAAGGGAGAGTGTGCAGTTATGACTAATTTAGAAGTGCTAGGCGAACTGGCCAAAGGTGGATTGTCCGTGGACGAGACTTGCTCGCTCATCGGGCAGGACAGTGCCACACTGCGTTACGTGCTAATGGGCGTCAAGAGCGGGGCAATCAAGCCCGCTGATGCAGTTGATGTGCTGCCTAAGCAATCCACCGGTGCGGAGTTCACGGTGACAGAGAGTGGGGCGATTAACTTTGGTAGGCTGGCTGGCGGTAATTCGCAGTTTGGGACAATCCTGCGAGTTGAGACTGTTGCTGCTATTCGTGCCAAGTTGGACCGTTACGATGCGTTTGTTAAGGCGAATATTTCGCTCATCGACCAACGTAGCGCGGCCAGCAAAGCCAAGCATGCCGCGGAAAAGGCGGCTAAGGCTAAGCCAAAGGTTAGGGTTGCGGCCTAGTGTGGGAATTCCCTGGCTCCCCCGTAGTGGGGGAGCACTTATCCCTACACTCTTACTGTGAGAGTGTGCGGTCAAGTAGCAAGGGAGAATGTTTATGTATCGCTTTGGCGTGACACGCTATTTCGTTGTGCGGCTTAGTCCCCGTAGGTGGGCCGTTTATGCCGTCTTGCTTTCTGGTGAGGAGATTTGTTTTGGTGAGTTTCTCACAAAACGCAGCGCGTACGAATACGTTAAAGAATCTACGCAAGGGGGTGAGTGATGCCTGCATTATTTGAGCGTGAACGGCCTAAAACGCTTGACGGCGTTGTAGGCCAGCCACCTGCGGTCAAGAGATTGACCGCGCTGAAAGAGCGTGGCCTAGGTGGCCGCGGCTACTGGATAAGCGGATTGTCGGGCACGGGTAAGACTACCCTAGCCAAGATTATTGCCAGTGATGTGGCAAGCGAGTTTGCCACCACGGAAACTAGCGTTTCACAACTCACGCCGAAGAGTTTGGACGACTGGGAGCGTGGCCTACGGTGTAGGTGCATCGACGGCAAGGGACATGCGCTGATTGTGAATGAGGCGCACGGGTTGCGTAAAGACACAATCCGCCAGTTTCTGGACGTACTGGAACGTTTACCCGACTATGCCGTGGTGATATTTACGACCACGAATGAGGGGCAGGAGGCACTGTTTGAGGATTGCCTGGACACTGCGCCACTGTTGTCACGTTGTATCCGGTTAGAGTTACTCTCCAACGGTAAAGAGTTGGAGTTGGCGTTTGCTTTGGAAGCCAGGCGGATAGCGCAGAAACACTCCCTGGACGGCAAGCCGATAGGGGCCTACGTGGACCTGGTGCGCCAGTGCAAGCATAACATGCGGGCAGTGTTGCAGGCGATAGATAGCGGGTGTATGGCGGACTAGCGTTATTTGTCAAGAATTGTTTTCTCGGCTTAATTCGCTGGGTAATTATTCCGAGAAAATAACGGCGCGAAGAGCCTGTTTTTACGGGGTTTTAGCGTTGCGTAAGTGTTTTCTCGGAAAATTGGATGAATTGATTTTTACTCTAACCGAGGGGGTTGTGTGATGAAAATTAAGCTTGTGGAAAGTCAGTGGGAGGATTTTGCGAAGAGGTTATGTCGGTTTATGAACGAAGAGTGTCCAACGTGGGAGTGCGCTGTTCGCAAGGAAACAACGGTTGAGTGCGACCGTTACATTGTGGAAATAGCCGGTCCCACACGCGGCCAAACGGAATACATTAAGGGCTACGCTGCTGGGTATTACAAGGGGATTGTGGAAGCCGCCTTTGAGCGTGGCGTTCGGTACTAGCGTTAGGTAAGAAATTCCGACTTTCACCGCCGTTCCGTAGTGGGAACGGCGGAACAAGTTTGAATTTTTGGTTTACTCTAACCGCGGGAGATTGTGACATGATGCGAGTGCTTTGGGGCTGCAAGATTGGTAAGCCGGACTGGCACGAACGGATTATCACAAGTTATTCCGACCGTATTGAAGCCGCCCGGGCCTGGGCGTTAGCTAACGGCTATGACCGGCTGCGGGTAGCGGAATATCCTGGTGATCCTGATCCTGGTGAGAGTTTCCGGGCGCAAATCGCGGAGATGATGCGCAAGAAAACGTAGTCTGATTCTTTACTCTAACCGTGAGAGGCTACCATGACTAAGCAAGAAACGTTTGACATCGTGTACCGGCATTTACTGACGCAAGGGCAGAAGTCGATATCGCGGGTGGTTGGCAGTGAAAACTTTGGCAAGTGCGCCTACCGTGGCGCAGACGGAGCGAAGTGCGCTGCGGGCGTGCTGATTCCTGACGAGGCTTACAAGCCAAGCTATGAGGGACACTCGGTAGCTGTGCTTAGTGATGTTTTTGAACAACTGGGGCACGACCTAAAGTTGTGTTAAATGCTACAGCATGTTCACGATGTATTCGAGCCTGACGATTGGGGGCCGGCACTCCACACCGTGGCACTCAAGTATGGCCTCACCGTTCCGCAACTGTGACGGCTAGCGTTTCAGCCGAAACACAAAGAAACACAAAGAAAGCAAAAGGTGACAAAAGGTCACTAAAGGCTGTGTTGCCCCCCCTATAAACCCGCATTTCCGCGGCAAATACGTAGTTGTTTTTGCCGCGCTGATCTTGGTTTTTGGTGGTGCTTTAAGGGAGATTTACCATGTTCACATTAGACCGTGGGCGTGTGGACACCCAGCTTTCGCTGGACCTGCACGCCGACGCGCCGGGCTGGGTTTATAACCAGCATGAGCGCGACTGTAGCAGGTGCGGGCAGGCTATGCCCCTGAATGAGAAAGTAAAACCGGCTGGCCGTTCGCCTAGTGGCGACATGACCTGGCAACATTTTCACCCGTGTGAAGCCCCGAAACGTAAGCCCAGGGCCGCTAAGGTGGAAGTGGTGGTGCCGCCAGTGAAGAGTACCGAACGGCGTCACAAGCTGTTACCCAAACTGCTGCGTAAGCTGGCGGCGGGGTTGCATGTGATGCTCGTCGGTCCCGCTGGGAGTGGAAAAACCACACTGGCTTCCCAAGCCGCCCAAGAGTTGGGGCTAGAGTTTAGCTTCATCTCTTGCAGTGCGGGCATGAGTGAGGGGCAGCTGTTGGGTAGACTGTTGCCCGTGGAAGCGGGGGGCACATTCAATTATGTGCCCAGTGCGTTGGTGGAAGCGTACGAGAGCGGTAAGAGTTTGTTCCTGCTCGACGAGTTTGATGCGGCGGACGGCAATACGGCTACCGTGCTCAATGCCGCCCTGGCGGGTAAGACTATGGCGTTGCCTAACCGTGCCGCGAATCCCCTAGCTCAGCGGCACAAGGATTTCAAACTCATCGCGGCGGCGAACACGTTTGGCCTCGGGGCGGATCGGATGTACGCTGGCCGCAACCAGCTTGACGGGGCCACACTAAACCGTTTCACGTGTGCCACGATTGAAGTGGACTATGACCGCGAACTGGAAGCGGATTTAGTGCCGGATAGCGTAGTGCGGGATACGGTTTGGAAACTGCGGGATTTGGTGCGGGAACGCAAGTTTCGGCAGATTGTCGGCACCCGCGATATGCTGGCCGCCCAAGCGTGCCGCAACGTGGGTGAAGCGTACCGCGAGATTTTCGCTGACCTGCTGGTGGCTTGGTCGGCCGACGAGCGCAAGGCTGCACAACAAATTCTGGAGAAACTGCCATGCTAGAGAGTTACCACACAAAGGGGATCGGGGGCCTGGTCCAGCGAGAATTCGACTCGCTGGACGACCTGGCCAACAGTGAGGCCACGGAGAAAGACAGGTACAATCCCTACGGCCTGGGCAGTTTGTTTGACCGGCACAACATAGATTTTGTGGGGCGAAAGTTTACCGGCATCGACCATGCCAAACAAGAGTTGCACGGCCACTATCAGCCCACCGCTGATGATTATTTTGCGGTCAAGAGTTACCTGGACGATATGGATTTGCCCGTGCCGGTGAACGTCAAGCGTAGGCTGCGCTGGAACGAGGATAACGGGGATGCGCTGTGCGTCGACCGGCTGCGTGCCGGTCAACCGTACTGGCAAGAGTGCCAGCGCATGCCCAGCACTGGCCGCAGCAATATAACCATTGTGTGCAATGTGGCAACGTCGTGCGATGTGAAGTCCCGCGACATTCTGTGGCGCGGGGCTGCGGCTATCACGCTGGCCGATTGGCTGGAGCAAGCCGGTTACAGTGTGCGGTTGATTGCCGCCAAGTACAATCTCAATTCGTACACCAACGGGGATCAGCTACTCCTGTCCTGCGTGGTCAAGGACTACGGTCAATCTGTGAGCGAGTCACTGCTGGCTAACGCCTTGAGCGGCTGGGCGTATCGGACGCTGTGGTTTTACGCGATGTCCAGCGAGGGGCGCGTGCTGACCAATAGCCTGGGCAGTCCCCGCCCGATGAATACCGAGATTGTGGACCTGCTCGACCCGGGCGCGATCTTGTGCCAAGAGTTGTGGGCGAAGGAAGCGGCCGCGATTTGGCTGCTCGAACAAGCCGCCAAATTCACGGATTTAAACATAGCGGCGTAGTGAGAATCACACAGCTTTATTTCAAATAGGTTCATTTTTCCATGAGGTCAATCATGCCCACGACGTTTATTGTGACGAACCACTTTTCTTGGAATAAAACCTTCATCACTCCCGGGGCGCTGGCTGCCTTTGGGGATGCGGAGTTACCCGCCCCCTACTTGGATCGCCATGCGAGGTGTGACTGGGGGACTGTCGGTGTTCAGGACGCCCAGGCGAATGATGATGCGCTCCAACATGGAGACCGGCTCCTAAGTGCCTATGTCCTGCAAAATGGCGTGAAAATCTGGATCATCACCGAGGGTGTGGATGCTAGCGGCCAGCGTCAAAGTACCACGATCCTGCTACCCCGTGAGTATTAGGTTGTGCCCTTATGCACTACCACTGACAAAAGAGGCCGCGGCAAGCACATGCAGCCAACTAAACTCCCCTCTCCATTCCTCCACTACTCCAATTCTCCATCCCCCCCATGCCCATCATCGCCTACGCCCGCTTCTCACCCCGGCCCATGCCACAAGATTGCCACAGTGTTGAGCGGCAATGGGCGGATATCGACGCTTGGGCGGCTCGGCAGGGCTGGTCCGTCAAGGCCCACTATGCCGACCGCGACATATCGGGTGCCGACCGTGAGCGGGCTGGACTATTTACCGCGCTGGCCGAGCTTAAACGTGGGGATCGCCTGGTCGTGCGGGACTGGAGTCGTCTGGCCCGCGACACGGAATGGTCGATTGTGCTGGCCCGTGAGATTGAACGCAAAGGGGCTAAGCTCGTGTCAATTAGCGAAGGGGACTGGAGCATGACGGACAATCCCACGGCCCGGTTTGTGAGCACGGTCTTTGCCGCACTGGCCGAAATGCAGCGTGAGTTAAGCCGCTCGCGCACGTCGGCCATGATGCTGCGCCATCAAAGCGCCGGTCGGGCCATGGGCAGCGTGCCGCCGTATGGCTACCGTAAAGTTGGCAAGAAACTGCTGCCCGTGCCGGACGAGCAATCGACCCTGCGGCTCATCCGTGATTTGCACGCCCAAGGGCTGGGGGCCTCCCCCATCGCCACGCGACTGAATGATTCAAAAATCCGTTGCCGCGGCAAAGGCCGCCTATGGCACGCCTCTACCGTGTGGAGGATTCTGAGGCGGGGGTGAGGAGGGCGCGGTATTAACAGTACAATCTCTACCGCTTCAATACCGATTGCTACCGCTATTACCTCCAAAGTCAAAATGGCGCGGTATTAACAGTACAATCTCTACCGCTTCAATGGGGCCGTGCGTTTTCATGCACGGAAAGGCGGGCGGTTGTTTGTCACGCACGTGCGCTACCTAGCGCTTCAATGGGGCCGTGCGTTCTCATGCACGGAAAGCCCGTGGGTAAAACCAGACCGGGAAAATCCAGCGTGGCGCTTCAATGGGGCCGTGCGTTCTCATGCACGGAAAGTCGGCATGGGACGCTGACCAATATGGCGGGGGCGGCGCTTCAATGGGGCCGTGCGTTCTCATGCACGGAAAGGATCTTGCGTTTCGTAAGGCTGCGCTGGCGCAACAGTGGCTTCAATGGGGCCGTGCGTTCTCATGCACGGAAAGCCCTTTGCCAACCTGCATGGCCGTAATCGTGCCGTGCTTCAATGGGGCCGTGCGTTCTCATGCACGGAAAGAAGCAACCGACCGCCCAGCCCCCCAAGAAGTCCGCTGCTTCAATGGGGCCGTGCGTTCTCATGCACGGAAAGGGCAATTCCATTTGATGAAGTACATTCCAATAAATTAGCTTCAATGGGGCCGTGCGTTCTCATGCACGGAAAGACGGTTGCCCCCTCTTTCTTTAACAGTATTAACTCGGCTTCAATGGGGCCGTGCGTTCTCATGCACGGAAAGGCGCCCGCGTCAGGTCGATTCCCACACCCCCCGCTTGCTTCAATGGGGCCGTGCGTTCTCATGCACGGAAAGCGTTATCAGTCCGTGATTTCGGCGTATTGCCAGCTTGGCTTCAATGGGGCCGTGCGTTCTCATGCACGGAAAGAACAATACCCGGCAATCAAGGCGCAATGGGACAGCCTGCTTCAATGGGGCCGTGCGTTCTCATGCACGGAAAGGGTAAGAGACCACATTGTCACTCCGTAACAGGGTAAGCTTCAATGGGGCCGTGCGTTCTCATGCACGGAAAGGTCTTGATAGCCCGAGAAATGTTCCGTTTTCCAT
>JANRLT010000050.1 GCA_033762255.1 Pirellulales bacterium
CAGCTAGCATAGGTGCTAAATTTGAACCCGCGGGAGTAGTCGAATTTTTCCACGGCGCGAATCAGCGAGATATTTCCGTCGCTGACCAGTTCAAAAAAGTTGTCGCTGGGGCCGACATGGCGCTTGGCGATGGAAACCACCAACCGCAGGTTGGAACGCACAATTTGATTCTTGACCGCGACCGCCAAATCATACAGCCGTTCGATCTCGTCCATGACGCCGCTTTTGGCGGTGGCGGGATCCAGATCGGCACGTAGTTTGGCAGCGCGGTACTTGAGGTAATTAAACCGGCGAAATAAGTACGCTTCTTGCTCGCGGGTCAGCAGCGGCGTCTCGTACAGGCTTTGCAGGTAGGAGGGCAAACCGTTGGGCGCGCGGCTTTTCTTGACGGTGGTCTCGGGCTGGGGGAACTCCTCTTGCAGCACTTTTGCGGGATTAAGCCGCGGAAAAGAGGCATGTTCGATGTAATCCAGGGGCAATTCCAGAATGCGCCGGGCCCGCATTTCATTGACAATGCGATAAATGCTGGTCCGTGTCCGGCCAAAGTTTTTTACCAGTTGGTCGATGCTGACGCCGCGGTGGAATTGCTGAAAAATCTTTTTCTTGGCCTCATCATCCAGCGGCCCAGATCCATTGGGAAAAATAGCCAGTTCGGGGTGCTTGGCGTCAAAGTTCTTAATGGTATAGCGGATGGTCTCCACGCTGCGGGTAAACTTTTCCGCCACATCGCGAATCACCTCGGACGCGGACCCGCCCCCCCGCGCCAGTCGTCGGGCGGTGCTGAGGATTTCTTGCCGTTCCTCTTCGGTCATCTGGCTAAACCGCGCCCCGCGGCGAATCTGATCTTCGTGCGTGCGGACAAAGTTATTGACGCTGCTTTGCAAAAAGCCCACGCGCTTTCGCCCATCAAATACAAACCGGCGGCTGACTAACCCCTGTTGCCGCCAACGGTTAATCGTCTTGGTCGAAACCTGAAACGTCTTGCTCAGGTCCTCGACGGTCAAAACTTGCTCCCCGGCCGCTTCCACGGGAATGTTGGCTGATTCGCTCAGGTCCTCGACAAAGAGCAATAAGTCATGCCGCGCGTCCTCTCCCTTGAGCTTTAACTGGGGGAACGACTGCGGCTTAAAATCAGTAATCTTTTGGCACAAATATTCATAGGTATAGACCTTTTCCGGAACCAATTCGCCCACCAAGCGCTCGGCACGATTAATTTGTAGCAGTTTGGCGTCACGGGGGGCATAACCCACCTGTTGGTCGCGAAGTTGCTTTAAAATCGGAGTTTTGTATTCCATACGCATGATTGCCTCCACCCTGGCAAAAAAATTCCATCCCACAATCCGGGGGGGTCACTGGCTAAAATCAATCCTGCACGAGCAGTCATCTACAGCAGAAATCGTTCCGCAACCGCAAAGCTTGCCAAAATCCTGTAAATTTGCCTGATGGGCAGGTCGCCTAAGTGTCCTACCCAGTTTTACGAAAGAGAGTGGCAAAAGGTCGAGAGAAAGTTCACCTCCAGAGTAAGTATTTACCGCAATCAGCTTTTCGGGGGAGACGGATTCGCAATAGTCCGATCATCTTAAATTATTGATACTAAACAACTTGTGACATTTTAATAGCAGTCCTGAATTTTGCGCATCACAAGTTTGTAACAAACACGAGGGGGAGTCCATTCGCAGGCTCTGATGCTGGTTTTAACGATTCCACTGAATATTCTGTTTGACTCTAGTCGATGCAGATTTTAGCTAATCCATATTAATCGATTTCTGCCAATCTGGCAGTTTGCGCTCAAGGAGTGGGCATGGTTGTGAATTTTTTGACAAAGCAAAGCTTGCTGTGGCAAGTTACCGGGTTATTGGCCGGATTAGGTTGGGTGTTATCCCAATCGGTACTAGCGGAAGACCCCCAGACGTACCAACTGCGGGCCAGCGCCCTCACGGAAACGCAACAAAAGTACAACTACCAGCTAGAAATCGCGGGGCACTTGCTGGTGCAGAGCGGCGCGGAACCGCAAAAAGTTCCCCTGCAAGTGAAGGGTGAAATCGCCTATGGCGAGCGGCGCGTGGATGACGGCAGCTTAGCCGGAGAAGCCCGCTCCTTGCGATTTTATGAATCCGCCAAAGCTGTCCTGCGCATTAATAAAGAAAGCATTATTCAGCGACTGACGCCCGAGCATCAGTTGGTGCGGGGACGCCAGAGCAATGACAAAATCATGCTGCAAGCCGCGCGGGGACCGATGACCCGGGATGAGCGGGATCTTTTGGAAATTCCCGGCGACTCATTGGCGCTAGCGCGCTTGTTACCTGACCACGCCGTCAATCTACGGGAAAAATGGTCCCCCGACGCCCAGTTGCTGGGGATGATTTTTTGCATGGAAGAAGTGCGGGACTCGACCGTTACCGCACAGCTCATTTCCGTCGCCGACCAGACCGCCGAGTTGCGGGTGTTGGGCCGCTTGACGGGCAAGACCCTGGGAGCGGCGGCAAAAATGGAAGTCCAGGGCAAATTACTGTTTGACTTGGCGCGGGGTCACTTTGTGGAATGCCAGTGGCAATTTCAAGAAGAGCGGGCCATGGGATCGGTCTCGCCGGGGTTGAGCGTCTCTGGCAAAGTGACCTGCCAAATCACGGCCATACCCGAAATTCCTGAACTGTCGGATCAACAGCTCGGAGCGATCCCCCTTGTGGCGGACCAGGCCGACTTGCTGGCTTATGTGCATCGCCGCGGGGTGTTTGCCATGCAGTATGACCAGCGGTGGAGAATCATCGCCGACGAGCCCCAGCATCTGAGCATGCGGCTGATGGACCAGGGAAAAGTCATCGCTCAGTGCAATATCAAATTGGCCCAGACGGCGGGAGACGCGCCCGAGTATAAATTGAGCGAATTAGCCGCGGAAGTGCAAAATTCACTGGGCAAGAATTTTACAAAACTTCAGGATACCAGCGAAGGCTCTAATCCCGCTGGTAACCGCACCTTAAAGGTAGTGGCGGAAGGGTCGGTGGAAGGGGTTCCTGTGCTTTGGCTCTGTTATTTATTTGAAGGCCCCTCCGGCTGGCGCCTGACCGCCATGATAACCTTTGATAACCAACTTCTGGATCAATTTGGCGAGGCGGATCGGGCCATCCTCGAATCGCTCATTTTTCTTCCTGGCGAAGGCTCCCCCCAGGAATCGACCGAAACGGCCAATATTCCCCGGGAATTACCCCGGTAGCAGGGCAAACGCGCCAACCTGCCAAGCCCGCGTCCGGCGGCTGCTTGGCTCCCGTGCATCCGCCCCCTTGCGTCGTCAAGTCATAGGCCGCGCCACTGGCAAACTTTTCGCTACGGCTTAGAATACTGCCATCAGCAGCATTGGCAATTTTCTAAATTGGAGCCAGCTATGTCCCAGCCGGTCGTGATACGTTGTCGTGAAAATGGCCCCCTTGTTATTGAAGGCCCCTTTCAGTTGATCGATCATCAGGGAAATATTTTCACTCTTCCAGCCAATAAGCCGGTTGTTGCCCTTTGTCGCTGCGGCGCTTCCGCCAATAAGCCCTTTTGCGACGGTGCGCATCGGAATTGCAGCTTTGTGGGAAATACCCTGGCCCCCCCGCCAGCTCCTTCCACCGGGGTGGATGTTCCTTCCTAGGAGGACGTCTCGGCGAAGACCTTTGTATTCCAGTGGCTTGGATGATCGGCCAATCATCCCACTCTGAATTTAGGGTTTTCGTTTATTCCCATTGAAATGGGGGTCGCAGCCAGCCCTCGCGCAGGCCCACAAATAGGCCTGCGCATATCAGGTCGGCGGTTGTGCCCGGATTGCGGCGATGCCCATCCGATCGCAGCCAAAAATCCCAATCCGCCAAGGCTTGTTGGTAACTTTCGTCGCTATCCTTAGCCGCGGCCAGCACTTCGGCCGCCCAGTCACTGGCGTGTCGAGCTGTTGCGACACCGCATTTCCGTTGAATCAGGGTATCGGGCAAGGCGGCCAGCACTTCGACGAACGTTTTTACAATGGCCGCCAGCGTGGGGAGGCGTTGCAGGTTTTGTCGCAGGCTGGGGACCACCAAATGCCAAAGGTCATGAAAATTGGTGGCGTATTGACGGGCGATTGAATCGTATTGGGCGGCAAACCGCATCGCCGCCAGCAAGTCCTGCGGCGGAGCGGCTTGTAAATCAGCCTGCGTGACCTGGCCCATTCCTCCGGGTCGGGCCAGGTTGATCGCGGCGTAGGTTAATGTGGCGTCTTGAGGAGATAGATTATCTAGTACAGCGGATATGCCCTCTGCCAAGGATTGATGCCGTGGTACCAGGCAGAGCGGGGCCAACAATAAAATAATCCCCAAATTGGCGTTGGTGTTCACGGCGGCGCGAGTGGCGGCAACCGCAGCGTGAATCGCCTGGCCCAAAGGGAGGGAAGGGGACTGGGCTAAAACCGGGGCGATGGCCTGTCCCGCCATGATCAGATCGGGATAGGTTAGATCCTCAAAATCCGCACCGCGATGGACGTTGCCCGGTTTTGCGGCGGTAGCCTCTAAGAGGCAGGCCCAAAAGACACAGTCCGTCAGATTGGACAGAGGAGAAATATTCACGGACGGAGATGAACGAGTAAGAAGAAGTTACTTTTGATAATGAATGCCGCGGCGGAGAATGGTTCCAGATTTCCGACCTCAAATCTTAAATCTCAGATTATGAGATGTCGAATTCTGAAACTAACTCCCCGTCCACCACGGCACAAACATGCTGGTGGTCCTTTGGTACTCGCGATAGGCTTCACCACGCGAGCGGAGCGCCTGGGCCTCGGTCGCGGGGATACCCGTTACCTTGAGTAAAAAATACAACATGAGCGAGGGCGCGATAAGCGTCAACCACCAAAGGCTGCTAGTTATACTCCACAAGACATAGCTCCACCAATGCAACCATTCAAAAAAGTAATTTGGATGTCGCGAATATCGCCACCATCCCGCCTGGCAAACCTTTCCCTTGTTGACGGGATTGGATCGAAAACGGGCTAGCTGTCGATCCGCCAGGGCTTCATTAGTTATAGAAATTGTCCAGACCACCACGCCCAACAAATCCCCCGCGCTCCAGTTTGCTCCGGCAATCCGCCAGGCGGGCCACAATGCGGCGTTTCCTAGCCACGATTGCCCGGTCACTACAGGTTGCAGCGCCACCCAGGGGGACATGGCAAAGACCAGCACTAACAGTGCCTGTCCCCAAAAAAATAGCAAAAACGCCCCGTTCGCATATTTCCCCCAATAGGCGCGCAAGGCCTGGTAGCGGCCATCCTCGCTTTTGCCACGCACGCGATCGGTAAAAATGTAATACGCCAAGCGAAAGGACCAAACCGCGTTTAACCCCGCAATCAACCAACCGCGGCTATCAATCCCGGCAGTCGTGGCCGCAAACCACAGTGCCGACAAACCCACGCCCGCGGACCAACCCACATCCACAATCCCCGCGTCCCGGTGCCGCCATTGATAGAGCCACAACAGAGTCATCCCAACCAGTAAACCCGCGCCGGCGTAGCTAAACTGCGACACTGGGTCGAGGGGGAACATGGGTGAACTATTTCCGGGCCTCAGGCCCATGCGTATAGTGGGATCAATTTACAGTAAAATTGCGGAATCGCGGTCAGTAATAATTATTGGATTTTTTGCCACTCAACCCAGTAATTCCGCTTGGCCCAGCGGTTCGTACGAGGAGCCATTGCCGTGGGGGTCGCTATGCATAATCGTGACATCGCAGACGCTCATGACGCCCGCCTCGTAGGCGGCGTATTCCGCGATTAATTCCGCCAAGTTTTCCGGCCCGTGGGGCAAGGAGCGTACCCGTCCCAGGGTCAAATGCGGTCGAAAGCGGCGTCCTTCGCCCCGGAGGCCTAGCTGCTTGAGTCCCCGGTCAAGAGCCTGATGCAGTTCGATCATGGCCTCCGCCCCGGTGGTAACCCCCAGCCAAATCGTGCGGGGATTTTCCAACGAGGGAAAAACGCCCAGGCCGCGGCAGAGTAAGTCAAATGCGGGGAGGGGCCGGACGGCGTCTGTTACCAGTCGCAGCAGTTCAGGGATTTCGCGGTCGCGGATATCCCCCAAAAAATTCAGCGTAAAGTGCATTTGCTGGGGCCGAATCCAGCTAACCTTGGCATCGGTGGCTTTGAGCCGGTTAATCAGCGTTTGCGCCCGACCGGCCACATCGGGGCCGATCTCGACGGCGATAAACGTGCGCAAGATGGGCATGGTGAGATGAAACGAAGCGTTAGTTAAGGGACAAAAGCCGGTGGATGTCATCCCGCAGGCAAACATTTTATAGCGGGGGGTGCATTTGATAGGAACGATATAACTGGCAAAATCGGTCCCCTGGGAGTTTAAGGAATAAGCAATCCGGGGACTTTAGTGAAATTCTGGGAATTTAGCAAACTGGCTAAGATGGCGAAATTGTGCTGGACGATAGCACAACTAGGTCAAGCCAAAATGCGCTGCGAACCATCGAGCCTCAATGTGTGGACTCCCCAGGTGTTGTCCTCCGGGCCGCCGGGCACGTTGCCCAACCATGCAGACCGATTTGGCAAGTTTATTGTTTCTGTTTTTTAGGAGTTGTATCCCATGAAGCGTCGAGTTGTCTTGTTAGCGGGCTTGCTGGCTGCTTTCTTGCTGGCCGGTGCCTCGTCTGCCCAGGCTTTCCACCTGTTTGGCGGACATTGTGGCGGTTGTGCCGCGGAACCCAGTTGCTGCGCTCCGGAGCCGACTTGCTGCGCTCCGGCTCCTTGCTGCCACAAGCATCATTGTCGTTTGTTTGGTCACAAGCATCGCTGCTGTGCCCCGACATGTTGTGAACCAGTTTGTGAACCCGCTCCTTGCTGCGAACCTTGCTGCAAGAAGCACCATTGCCGTCTGTTCGGTCACAAGCACCGCTGCTGCAAGCCCGCTTGCTGTGAACCGGCTTGTGAGCCGACCTGTGCCGCTCCGGCCACTTGTGCTGCTGAGCCGACCTGTGCCGCCGAACCGACCTGCTGTGCCGCTCCCGCTTGCGAACCAAGCTGCTGCGAACCTTGCTGCAAGAAGCATTGCCGCAAGCACCACCGCCGTCACCGCTGCTGCAAGCCCGCTTGCTGCGAACCTTGCTGCCCCGCTCCCGCTTGCGAACCAAGCTGCTGCGGTTAGTCGTTAACGACCACTTAATAGTGGTTTGATAGCCCGATTCAGCACAACGGCTCCCTGTGTGCAAGCAGGAGAGCCGTTGCTGTTTTGATGGTGGATAAGCAAGTAATAGGTTGGTAGCCAGCTCGCTAATTTGGCGGGAGCCGGCCGGTTTCCACCTTGGGAAATTCACCCGTGCAGGCTTTCATAAATTCCACCAAGTCGGCTTTTTCCTGATCCGTCAGATCCAGCTTTTTAATTTTGTCGCTCAGATGGGGATTTGGATGCCCCCCCTTGTTGTACCATTCCACCACTTCCTCTAGCGTCTTTTGCGTCCCATCGTGCATGTACGGCGCGGTCAGGGCGACGTTGCGGATCGTGGGCGTTTTAAAGGCCCCGGTATCTTTTGCGTCCTTGCTAATTTCCGACCGACCGAGGTCGGGCTTGTCGGCCATCATTCCAACCCCTAGGTTGTGAAATTTTTCGTCGGTCAAGTTGGGGCCCACATGGCAGGCGGTGCAGTTGGCTTTTTGGCCAAAAAACAGCTCGCGGCCCCGCTTGGCGCTGTCGCTCATGGGATTTTTGGCCAGAAACTGTTTTGCTTCTTCAAATTTCGCCCAAGCGGCCATATCTTCGCGAATATCATCCTCTTCCTGTCCCTCAAAGGCCCGTAAAACTTCGTTGTAATCGAACGGAGATGGCCCGGTCACAATCACCCGTTCAAAGCTGGCAATAGCCTTCGCGATGTTGTCGATCGTGACATCGCCAAAGATTTTTTCAAATTGGATGCGGTATCCCTCGATTCCTTTAACGGTCTGGACCACGTTTTCATGGGTGTTGCCCATTTCGATTGGATTTTGGATGGGACCTTTGGCTTGTTCCTCCAGCGATCCGGCCCGGCCATCCCAAAACTGCACATCGCTGAGGATGCGATTGTACGAGGTGGGGGAATTTCGCCCCCCCAGTTGGTCCTTGACCCCGACGCCAAATTGAGTGTCCTTGGCATAACCAAAATCGGGGTGGTGGCAACTGGCGCAGCTAATGGTGTTATCCACCGAAAGCCGCGTATCAAAGTACAATTGCCGCCCCAACTCGATCTTGGCCCGTGTGAGGGGGTTTTCAGAGAGGCCTTTTTCTTGCCCCGCGCCTGCGGAGAGGCCGAGGGGAAGTTGGACAGTCAACTCCTCATGATTTTTAGGGTCTTGGAGCCAGCTTTGAATAACTTCCACGGTTAGCGGTCCTTCGCCAGGAATTCCGGCGGTGAGTTTGGGATCGCCTAACACCACATCCTTGGCATCATCTGATCCAAGAATCTCACCCCCCGAATTTTTCTCGGTATTGGCACCAGTAGCCGCACTATCGCCAGCCGGCGTGGCAGTTTCGATGGCTGGTTTTTCGTTAGTGGCTTTTTCAGGAGCGGCTTTTTCCGTGCTGGCCTTATCAGTACTGGCCTTGTCGCTGGGGGCCTTTCCTGTCACGGCTTTGCCCTCAGTCGCATGGTCATGCCCTTCATGCCCATGATCATGCCCGGCGTGGTCATGGCCCGCATGGTCATGCCCCTCGTGGGAGTGGTCGTGGCCATCACCGGGGTGATGCGCGTCGGGCTTTTTATCCTTGTCAATGACGACCGGCTTGGCCGTGGGTTTACCGGTACAGCCCGCCAGACCACCCACACCTAACCCCAGGATTACCAACAAGCTCAAGGCAAAAAATCTGCACATGTGTGAATTTTCCAAAATTTTTCAAGGAAAAAGAAGTTGATTTCAGGATGACCCAGCGATCGGTGGCCCGACCATGAGCCAAATTCCACCTCAATGTACTAAAATTCTAGCCGAAGTGCCAATTTCCGGCGAGTAGCCGCTCCCGAGAGAATTTGCCGCTAAATCAGCGATTTTCCCGCATTTTACTGACTTTGCTCTTCCGCCTGGTCCACGTGCTCCAGCAATTCCTCGACGGCGTGATCCATCGCCTCCTCCGATCCTTCGCCAGGTGCCGTGGCCTCCGCCACCAACTCCACCGTCGGGTCGTGTTTGGGCGGGAACAGGATTGAGGCCAAGATTGCAAAAGCTAGCAGAGAGACCACAACCAGCAAGGAGACCTCTGGCCGGATCAGTTTATCCCCCTCGTGCAGTTGATAGCCAAAAAGCTGCGTCCAAATGGTCGTTTTGGAAAAGTAATCCGCGATCATCTTGATCCCCACAAACCCCAGGATCGCGCTCAGTCCATAATTTAAATAATGAAAAATGTCCATCACCCCCGCCAGAAGAAAATACAACGCACGCAGGCCCATGATGGCAAAGATATTGGACGTAAACACAATAAACGTGTCCCTGGTAATCCCCAGGATAGTCGGGACGCTATCAACGGCGAACATGACATCGGTGCTCTCCACGACCAAGAGGACCAAAAAGAGGGGTGTCACATGCCAGAGCCCGTCAATTTTGACAAAAAAGTGATCCTGTTCGGAATGTTTGCTCACGCGAAAAATACGCCGCCCCAGCCGAATCACAAAGTTCTGGTCGGGGTGAATTTCGTCATCGTCATGGGCGATCAGCATGATGCCAGTGTAGATCAAAAACGCCCCAAAGATCGGCATCGTCCAATCGGCATAATGCAGGATCGCGCTGCCGATCAAAATAAAGATCAGCCGCATTACAATCGCCCCCAAAATCCCCCAAAAGAGCACGCGATATTGATATTTTAGCGGCAGCTTAAAATATTTAAAAATCACCGCAAACACAAAGACATTGTCCACCGACAACGACCATTCCACTAAATATCCCGTCAAAAACTCGATCGCCGGGCCGGAGCCCGCCTCCCACCAGATCCACAGATTAAACGTCAACGCCAACCCGCACCAAAACAGCGTCCAAAGCGCGCTCTCACGCAAGGTCGGCTCATGGGCGTGTTTGTGAAACACAAACAAGTCCAGACCCAGCATGATCGTGACAAAGATACTAAAGGCCACCCAATGCCAAACCGTGACGTCCAAAGTTGAATTCCTTTGAGGAGCTTTTTCCAGTATTTGCGGTATGCCGCAGATAGATCACAGGGTCAAAGCGCTGCAAATATCATAAAGGATTGGGGGGCGATTGGCAAAGATGGCGTAATGTGGAACGAGACTCGTAGCGGAACTTACAAAAGTTCCGAGACGATTGATTTTCGGAATTCTGGCGAATTCCGCTACGGTATGGATCCTCGTCCCTATCCCCTCACCTCTCGCCCCTTAGTCCCATCCGGCAAACGGTACCTACTCCAACTCCACCGTTTCTTGATGATGGGGAATGATCACCGGCCAGCCACGGGTGCGAGTAAGGGTTTCGGCTAATGATTGGGAACTGGGAAGTTCGCCGTGGGTCAGAAATGTCATCTTGGGCGGGGGGAGGGGCTCCAACCAGCGGAGAAGCTCGCTTTTCCCCGCATGGCCGCTCAGCGCGGGAAGCTTGGAAATGGCCGCCCGCACCGGCACGTCATGGCCATGAATTCGCAAGAAACGCGCCCCATCGGCCAACATCCGCGAGCGGGTTCCCGGCGCGGTATATCCGCCAATAAACACCGTGTTGCGATGGTCCGGCAAACGTTGTTTGAGATGGTGCAAGATTCTGCCGCCGGTCATCATTCCCGAGGAAGAAATGATCATGGCCGGTCCCGCCACGGCGTTAATCGCTTTGGATTCCCCTTGCGAACGGGCCAAATGAATCTGTTTTCCGTCCAAAACACATCCCGGTCCACGCAATTCGCCTTCGCTGAGATCGTGCTCATCGCTGTAGGTGCAATAAATATTGGTGGCATCCACGGCCATGGGGCTATCAATATAAATCGGCAATTCCGGAATTTTGCGTTGTTGCATCAGCACGCGCATCAGATAAATCAATTGCTGGGTGCGGCCAATCGCAAAGGAAGCCACCAGCATAATCCCGCCCCGGGCGATGGCGTCATGCACCTCGCGGACAACTTGCTCGAGCACTGGTTCGGGCGCATGGTCGCGATCGCCGTAGGTGCTTTCACAAATGAGGTAGTCGCAGGGAGGCGGCGAGCCGGGATCGTGATAGAGGGGCGCTTGATAGCGTCCGACATCGCCGGAAAACAGGATTCGCCGCGTGCCGCGTGGCAGGCGGGCCTCCACCTGGATCATGGACGAGCCTAACAAATGTCCCGCGTCAATGTAGCGGGCAAAAAGCGCACCCCCCAACGGAAACCAACTGTTCCTCTCCCGCGGCTGCAGGAGCTTGATCGCGCGGCTGACGTCTTTGTCGTCATATAACGGTAAAGCGGGCTGGTGTTTGCTAAAGCCTTTTTTATTGGCGTAGTCCGCGTCCTCCAGCTGGCATTTGGCGGAATCATACAATGTGATCTCGGTTAATTCAGCGGTCGCGGGAGTGCAATAAATCGCCCCCCGAAAACCGTCCCGCACAAATCGGGGGATATAACCCACATGGTCAATGTGGGCATGCGTGACCAGCAAGGCATCCACCGAGGCGGGGTCGAACGGCAGCGGGTCCCAATTGCGGAGGCGGAGTTCCTTCAATCCCTGAAAGAGACCGCAATCGACGAGGACGCGCTGGTTA
This sequence comes from Pirellulales bacterium, assembly GCA_033762255.1. Classification (NCBI taxonomy): domain Bacteria; kingdom Pseudomonadati; phylum Planctomycetota; class Planctomycetia; order Pirellulales; species Pirellulales bacterium. The sequence goes on from JANRLT010000050.1 coordinate 11,684, forward strand.
TCAATTTCGAGGAGATATTTAGAACCGGTCACGGTTTCGGCCGCGCCATGAAAAGAAAGTCGCAGCATGCCGCCGAATCCCCCTGGGAAAACAGGATCAATACAGAAAAGAACTCTCGTGGTGTGCACCGCCCCAAGAGACTGCTCGATTATGGGACGCGGGGGGGCGGAGAGCAAGCGGAAAGGGGATTTTCATTTGTATTCCTCCACGCCTGCTGCCTTTCCCGTCAGCGGCTGCTAAAATAAGGATGCTGGATATGGCGTAGTCGGTATTTGTCGCGCTACGCCATTCCCCCTTTGAATAGCCACAAATTTCCTGCCAGCCGACTTTTATGGGTTTATACGATCGAGATTACGTTCGCGAGGATCCCCGCGGGATTCACCTAGGTGGTGAATGGTCGGGGGTCGTGCTCTTAATTGTGGTAAATGTGGCGGTCTATGTGGTGGATTTGCTTAGCAATTTTAAATTACAGGATTATGCCCGTCTCCAAGCCAATCTCTTTTTTGCCCCGTGGAACGCCTGGCAGCTTATCACCGCCGGCTTTTTGCACTCGGGGGATAATTTAGGGCACCTGTTCTGGAATATGTTTGCCCTCTGGCTTTTTGGCAATGATCTGGAAGGAATTATTGGTAAGCGCCGGTTTATTTTGTTTTATCTCAGCACGCTCATCTTGTCCGGTTTGGCCTGGGTGGCGGTGGAAACACTAACCGCTATCAACACCCCCGGCGCGATCGACCAACTGCACAAACATACGGTCATTGGAGCCTCCGGGGCGATCTCCGGCGTGATCGCCGCCTCCATTTTGTTCCTGCCCAATCGCATTCTGTACTTTTTTGGTGTGTTTCCCCTGCCGGTGTGGCTCTTGGGCATTTTTTACCTGATCGGGGACCTCAGCGGAGCATTGGGTTATCGTGATTCGGATGTCGCGTATGTCGCACACTTGGGTGGGGCGGCGTGCGGTGCCCTCTTTTGGAAAACTGGTTTTAGCCTGGGAGAGTTGTGGCCGTCTGGCTGGCAACTGGGAAATTTTCGCAGTTGGTCCAAAAAACTGCGTCCCAAAAATGTTCGGATTTATCGCCCCCAAGACGCCAGCGACGACCTGGAACCCACTCTGGATCAGACCGACGACGCTGTCGAGCGCATTTTGCAAAAAATTACTGATCAAGGGATTGGCAGCTTGACCGCCGCCGAAAAGCAAATCCTGGAACAAGCCAGTCGCAAACTGCAAAAACGCCGACGTTAAGTATCGTGGTAAGGGTTTCAGCCCGTAACCCAAAGGACTGTTTGCTAAATGGGTCTGTATAATTGGATGAATCGGGCCGTTGGCCCTTCCATTTATACTGTATTCTAAACCTAGGGCGACGCTGCGCTTGCCCTAGGCTGGGATAAGTCGAGCCTTTGGCCCGCAAAGTATCAAACGCCTTTCGCACGGGAATGCTTCAGCAACGAAAAATCTTCGCTCGGTGTCAAAATTTGCAAAGTTAGTAATACTGAAGGTCAGTTTTTCCCCCTGAACCAGCATGGAAGCCAGCGTCATTTCTCGAGAAGTCGCCATTGCCGTGATTGTGCGACAAAACTGTGTCTTGGTGGGGGAGCGTCCCCCCCATGCCAGCTTTGCGGGATATGCGGAATTTCCCGGGGGCAAAGTCGAACCGGGAGAAACCCCGGACGTGGCCGCGGTGCGGGAAACAGAGGAAGAATCCGGCTTGAAGGTGCGGGTCATGCGAATCCTCGACACGGCGGAAAGCCCCACCCCGCGAGGAACGCTGCGACTTTGGTTTTTTCTGTGCGAGTTGCAAGATCCCGACCAGCACCCCGCCCCGCCGTGGCACTGGGTGCCGCGACCTCTGCTAGCGGAATTAAAATTTCCTCCCGCGAATGCCCCCCTCTTGCGGTTTTTGACTCAGGGGGAATGCCTCATCACGGGCACGCGTTAAGTGGCAATTGTCGCACGCGCGCCATCCCCCCGACAGAGGCAGCCAGTGGGGAGAGGCTGCTGAATGCGGAAAAACCCGCGTAAACCGGTCTATCCGGGTTTTCCCAGTTTGTTTATGGTTTGCAAACTTTACATACGGCTGGTGGTGTCCAGTGCCGCGCTGTGGATGAGGAACATCCGCGCCGACGGACTGAAACAGGGCTGATTTCCACCGCTAGGGCGGAAGATCCCCAAGATTCCGCAAGATCTTTTCTTTGCAGGGTGGAGCATGGATGCTCGCAATTTACGCGCCCGCGGCGTGCTGGCTATTATTGTCTTGGCTTGCAATCTGGGCGCTGGTTTTCAAACGCCCAACTTTACCGTTCAGGCACCCACGCCCGAGCTGGCCGAACGCATCGGCCGCGCCGCCGAAAAATACCGCCACGTGCTGGCAATCTTGTGGACCGGGCAACCCATGCCCGATTGGTCCGCCCCCTGCCCAATCGTCGCGCGGGTGGCTCCCACCCTGGGCGCGGGTGGAGAAACCAGCTTCTTGTTTGACCGGGGAGAAGTCTACGGCTGGCAAATGAAAATCCAAGGCTCCGAAGAGCGCGTCCTCGATAGCGTGCTGCCGCACGAGATCACCCACACCATTTTTGCCAGCCACTTTCGCCGGCCGCTGCCACGCTGGGCGGACGAGGGGGCCTGCACCACGATGGAACACATTAGCGAACGGGGCAAGCAGCACCGTCTGTTGTATGAATTCCTGAAGACGGACCGGGGCATTGCCTTTAGCGAATTGTTCGTGATGAAGCAGTATCCGCCAGAGATGCTGCCGCTGTACGCGGAGGGTTATTCGCTGGCAAAATTTTTATTGCAACAAGGGGGGCGGCTGAAGTTTGTCGCATTTCTGCAGGATGGAATGCGGCAAGAACAATGGTCAGCCGCCGTAAAAAAACATTACGGATACGAAAACCTGGGGGACTTGCAAAATAGTTGGCTTGCCTGGGTCAAGCAAGGAATGCCCGCGCTCAATGAAACCGCCGCCGAACTGGAAGGCCCCCCCACCATGGAAATGGCCCAAGCCTTTTTGCGGGGAAATGGCCGGATTATACCCGTGGGACGCACAGCCGCGCGAGGTCAAAAACAATCCTCGCGGGATAATTTGACCGCGGTGGCCAGCAGCGAAAAACCGGAGCCGGCGACCGGCTATCTGGACGAGTCGGACCGCCAAATTCGCCAGGCACAGGCCCGGGCCTCACAAGCGGTCCGTGAATCAACGGTGAATCCGGCAACCGCTGTCCCGCGCGACACCGCGGCTCTTGCCGAGCAGGATGCCGCCGACTGGCAAGGCCCCATCGTGGATCAAGGCCTGCCAGCCGGAATCGGCGGGGGATTATCCGCGAACGCCGCGGGAGCAAACTCCTTGGCCGGACCGCCACGGTCGATTTATGAACGCAAGTTTTTACCCTCCGTGGATGAAGACACGCCCATCTCTCCCAGTGCCCCCAATCCCACGCGTCTGGCTCCGCTACAAGACGCCGCCGGCATCCCCGCTGGGCAAGCCGTGATAGATACCATGGTGAATGGCTCCGCGCCGGGCGCGGGGTTAGCTTCTCCCCCCTCAAGTCAAAAGGTTCTCTTGGAATGGGGCCGCCCCGCCGCAGCCAATGATGTGGCTTGGTAGCATAGTAGGGGAGTATCGTATATAGATGTGGCGCGTAACGTCGGGCGGGCGCGATATTGAACCACTGAACCGCACGGAGCTTCGTGCATCCAGCTGACCGCTTAAATTTTTTTGATTGCGAAGGCAATAGGGCGTTTTGGATGCGTGTTGATAAGCGAAGGCAAAAAACGATGGGCTAGCGTGCGGCGGCCGATTTTTTTCCACATAAAGTTTTCACCTTGACACCGTGTTTATCGTGTACGCGTAAGTTTAAAGTTCGTATTTAATTGGGTTTCTCCCTTACAGCCCATAAAATTGCCCCGCTAGCTCTCCGGTGGATTGCCGCCGCATGCGGCAACTTACTTGGGCAAATTCCGCCCCAAAAAAAAGCACGCTCCACGCATAATAAAACCAAAGCATTACGGCGATAAACGAACCCACGATGCCATAGGCGGTGTAAGTTCCCTGCATCAGATACGTGGTTAGGGCAATGCGCCCCGCTTCCCACAGCACACTTGCCACAAAGCTACCTTGCCAACACTCGCTCAGCCAAACAAAGCGCGGCGAAAAGAGGCGGTACAAAAACAGAAAAAAACAATTATTCAACACCACGCCAATCGCGAACTGCGCCATCTTCCACGGCAGATTGCCCATCGGCCAGTCGTGAAAAATCACACCCAATGTGGAAAATAGCACACTGCTAAAAAACGTAATGCTAATAAACAGCCCCAGGCCCAGAATGACCAAAAAGGCCTTGAGCCGATTGAATAACACCCTGCCCAGGATGGCGATCCAGCGCATATCGCTAGGGGGCAAGTGTTCCTTCCAAATGCGGGCAAACACGACTTCGATCTGACTAAAGATCCCCACCGCGCCAAATAACAGTATGATAAAGCCGACCGGGCCGTTCACGCCGGCATTGTCCTTGACCTGGTCCAGGATAATGTCAAGCTGTTGAGCTAATTGGGGACTGACCTGTTCTTGAATGGGGTTTAGCAGATATTCGGCGGCGTCCCGTCGACCGAGTTGAGCCCGTTCCAAAAAAAATCCCAGAATCGACAGCAGCACCAGCACCAGCGGAAAAAAAGAAAACGCCGTATAAAACGCCAATGCCGCCGCGCTGTGGCCGCCGTCGTCCTTTTGCCATTCCTGGACGGTTCCCCACAGCCGGGGCCAGAGCGATTGTTTGAGCCAAGCGATCAAAATCCAAATTCCGGCGGGTTTTTGTTGCTGTGCCACAGGGTTATTCTCCCACGGGGGGGAAATCTTGGAAAGAGGAAGAGGGAGAATGACAAATTATGAGCTGCTGAATATGTGGAAGGTGCTAAAAAGTGATAGCTCTATCTGAGCGAGATTTACCTGGATAATTCTCACCCGCGATACCGCGACCCGCCCATGCCATCGGCGGTTTTGTGCACCCTGCTCCTCGTCCCGCCACCTAGCCCCGCACGCTCGTTTACCGCATAATACATCTTTACACACTCTGCCTAGAAAAGATGCCATGTTTGTTGATCGCGTTCAAATCGAAGTCCAAGGGGGTCGCGGCGGCAAGGGGTGCGTCAGCTTTCGCCGTGAAAAATTTGTCCCCCGTGGCGGGCCGGATGGGGGGAATGGCGGCGATGGCGGCAGCATCCTGATCCGGGCCGAAACCGGCGTGAATCACTTGGCCGCGCTCGCCCATAAGAAACATTGGCGGGGGGAACATGGCCAGCCGGGACTGGGTTCGGATTGCCATGGCCGGGCCGCGCCGGATGTCACGATTGACGTTCCTCCCGGCACCTTGGTGATCGACGCCGCGACCGGGTTGGTGCTCAAGGATTTGGTGCATCCCGGGGAAAGTGTGGTTGCCGCGCGGGGGGGAATTGGGGGCAAGGGGAACGCCCATTTTAAATCTGCCAACAACCGTGCGCCGCGGGACTCCGCCCCTCCCGGCCAAGGAGAGCAACGGACACTCATTCTCGAACTCAAGGTCATTGCCGACGTCGGTCTGGTCGGCAAACCCAATGCCGGTAAAAGCACGCTCCTCTCGCGGCTGTCGCGCGCCCGGCCCGAGATCGCCGCCTATCCCTTTACCACCAAGCATCCCAACCTGGGCCTGGTCACACTCGACGCTGATCGCTCGTTTGTCATGGCCGACTTGCCCGGACTGATCGAAGGGGCCAGCGCGGGCGTGGGCCTGGGTCATGAATTTTTGCGCCATATCGAGCGGGCGGGAATTTTGGTTCATTTGGTGGAACCGGAGCCAGCGGACGGCACGCAGCCGTTAGAAAACTACCGCGCGATCCGGCATGAACTGACCGAATACGCGGTGGAGTTGGGCCAAAGGCCCGAAATTATCGTAATTTCCAAGGCCGAACTTCCCGCGGCCGCCGAGGTTCAGCGGGAATTTCAGGTGGCATTGGCGCGCGACGATATTATGCTACTCAGTGCGGTCACGGGCGCCGGGCTGGACCGGCTGTTGGTCCGTATTGCTGCCGAACTTGACCAAAATCGAACCAAGCCGCAGCCTCTGCCGGTCCGTATTCCGCCCCATATGCGCGTGGCTCCCGCCGCCGATACACCTACACCTCATCCGGATCTGCCATCTCCTGACAATTCCGTCGAGCAATCGGAACCCTCGGTCTGATTTTTATCGAATTCGTTGAACGGTATTTCAACCATGCGTAAACCCAATCATGGCGGCGGCTGGCAAGCGGTGTGGTACACCTGGCGCAAAGCGCGCGAGGCGGGTGGCCTGTGGAAGCTGTGGCGCGCCATGCGGTCAAAAAACGCGTGCAAAACCTGCGCGTTGGGCATGGGGGGCCAGCAGGGAGGCATGGTCAACGAAGCGGGGCATTTTCCGGAAGTGTGCAAGAAATCGCTGCAGGCGATGGTCTCGGACATGCAGGGGGCCATTGGCGAGCAATTTTGGAAAACGTACTCCATCCCGCAGTTGCAGCAGTTTACCCCGCGCGAACTGGAGGTCTGCGGCCGACTGACGCAGCCGGTACTGCTGGGGCCAAACGAGCAGTATTACCGGCCCATCAGTTGGGAAGCGGCGTACGCCAAATTGGCGGAACAGCTCCGCGCGCTTGAGCCCCATGAGACCTTTTGGTATTTCAGCGGGCGCAGTTCCAACGAAGCGGCGTTTTTGCTGCAGTTGTTTGCCCGCTTGTATGGGACCAACAACGTCAACAATTGCAGTTACTATTGCCACCAGGCCAGCGGCGTCGGGCTGACCCAGACCATAGGCAGCGGCGCGGGGACGGTGCAGTTGGAAGATGTCGAGAAAGCCGATCTGGTGTTTGTGATCGGGGGAAATCCCCCCAGCAACCACCCGCGGTTGATGCGCACGCTGATGACCGTGCGGCGGAACGGGGGCCAGGTCATTGTGGTCAATCCGCTGATCGAGGCGGGACTGGTGAACTTTCGCGTCCCCAGCGATGTGCGCAGCATGCTCTTTGGCAGCGAAATTGCCAACCTGTATGTGCAGCCACATATTGGCGGAGACCTGGCGCTGCTGGTCGCCGTGGCCAAGCGAATTGTGGAACTGGGCGCGATCGATGCCGCATTTCTTTCCGCGCATTGCGACCATTGGCCCGAATTACAAGCCAGTCTGGCTGGACACGCCTGGGATGATCTCGTCCGCAAAAGCGGGGTCTCCCGCGAGCAAATCGACGATATCGCCGCGCGTTACGCACGTGCAAAAAACGCCGTCTTTAGCTGGACGATGGGGATCACGCACCATGTCCACGGCGTGGAAAATGTCCGCGCCATCGCCAATCTGGCGCTCCTCCGCGGCATGGTGGGACGCCCCCATGCCGGACTCCTGCCGATTCGCGGACATTCCAACGTGCAGGGGATCGGCACCATGGGCGTGACCCCCAAACTACGCGACGCTGTCTTTGACCGATTGCAAAATCACTTTGCCGTTCGCCTGCCAACCTCGCCGGGCCTAGACACGATGGGCTGCATGGAAAGCGCGCTGGCCGGAGAGCTTAAATTTGGTTTTTGCCTGGGGGGAAACCTGTACGGGTCAAATCCGGACGCCGAATTTGCCCGCAAGTCGCTGGCCAAACTGGATCTAATTACGTATGTCAGTACGACGCTGAATACCGGACACGCCCACGGCCTGGGGCGGGAGACCCTTATCCTACCGGCACTCGCCCGCGACGAGGAGCCGGAACCGACCACGCAGGAGTCGATGTTTAGCTATGTGCGGCTGAGCGACGGCGGCCCCCGTCGGCATGAAGGACCCAAAAGCGAAATCGAGTTAGTCGCGGATTTAGCCGGACAAGTGCTGGGAAACCACGGGGGGAATGGGCCGCTCGATTGGCGGGTCTTGCGCAGCGCCGAGCAAATTCGCAAGGCAATCGCTAAAATTATTCCCGGCATGGAACAGATGGAGCAAATTGGCGGGAATAAACAGGAATTTCAGATTCCCGGGCGGACATTTCATACGCCCCGCTTTGCCACGCCCAACGGCCGGGCACAATTGCATCCCTTAACCGAAATCCCGGAATTGGCGGGAGGCGACTCTAACGGAAAAAATCTCTTGCGGCTGATGACCATTCGCAGCGAAGGGCAATTTAACACGGTGGTCTACGAGGACTACGACATTTATCGCGGCATTGACCGGCGGAATGTGATTTTAATGCATCCCAGTGACATGCAGCGTTTGGGATTGCAACACGCGCAACCAGCGCTAATCACCAGTGACGTGGGCCAAATGTCCGGCGTCTTAGCCTGGGAATTTACGGATATCAAGCCGGGCAACGCGGCCATGTATTATCCCGAAGCCAATGTGCTCGTCCCGCGCAAACTAGACCCCCAGTCCAAAACACCCGCCTTCAAAAATGTGCTCGTTAGCGTGGAGCCGTTGGTCAGGGGATAGGGGTTAGGGATCAGGGGCGAAAATACACAAAGCCGCCGATGGTCTCGGCGGTGCGGGCGTGGGTAGGACAGGGGCGTGAGACGCGGGTGGCGGGGTGGAACCTCAGCGAGCCCCCTGCTTAACAAAGTCAGAAGGATGAATGCAGAAGGAAGAATGACTGCAAATCAATTCTTCATTTTTAATTCTTAATTCATAGTTGAATCTCGCACCACGCCCATTGACCCGCGCATTCGTCGACGCCGATGGCCAGGGTTAGCGGCAACGGATGATCTAGCGCGCGCAATCGCGCGGCCAATTGTTCGGCCAAGTGCGCCGCAAGTAATTCCGCCGTTGTATTCGCCACCGGCAAAAGCACGCAATCCTCCGCCGGAAACACCCACCGCCGCTCTTCAAACGTGGCGATAACTTCCCCGTCGGTTTGCCGCACTAGAATCCGTGGGTGGTGCAGCGGCAGCAGCACATGATGATCCCAAGCGGCGATCAAGTTCTTTAACGTTTCCTTGAGCGCGATAAAGTCATACACATAGTGGTTTTCGTCCAGGGGGCCGCGAACTTCCGCCGCCACGCGGTAGTTGTGGCCATGCAGCCGCTCGCAAATATTGCCGTTAAACGTGATAAAATGCGCCGCCGAAAAAATCAGCTCTTCCTTGGTCAAACGGACCGAAAATTGGGGGGATTTCATGAATTTTTGGCAACTTTCGGGGCAAGCGCGGTAGTTTTTGGCGTTTTTTCGCCCGGTTGGAAAAAATTCGCCAACTTTGAATTAGCATAAAAGAGAGTCCCCCCCTTCACAAGGAATACCCGCTATTTGCCCGGTCCAGCCGCTTATGGTCCCTCATCAACATAACTTTGTGATCCGCTGGGCATGCGCCATCGCCGTCGTGGCTAGCGTTTCCCTGGCCAGCGTCGCCACGGGGCAGATACCCACGGTTGGCGAAGAGATCAGCCGCCGTTACGACCCCTATTATGGACCCACTGCATCCGACAACCCCGCCAACCGATATCCCGCCACTCTGAATATGGAGTGGGAAATTGACGCCACCGCATTACCGCCGACACTAAGCGACTTTCCCGCTGAAATGGCTATCCCTCCGACGCTCTCCAGTTGGGATCCGATCTTTTTTCACCAGCCTCAGCTTGCCTGGGGGGGGTGGGGTTGGCAGGGGCCTCGCTGGGGACCTTGGGGAGGGTGGAGAGGTCCAATTTGGGGGCCGCGCTGGGGCTTTGGACCAGTTTGGAGTCGACCGTTTGCCGTGGGACCTTGGGGTGGATGGAGCGGTTGGGGGCCAGGCCGGGGAAGCTGGGCGTGGGGAGCGCGCTTTCCCCGGGGAGTGCCGTTAGGGCCACGCTATGGCGAATTTTTTTACGGACCGTTTCATGGTTTTCACGGGCCTTTGCAATCCACACCGGGATTTCACAGCTATGGGCCGTTTTTGCCCCCTAGTTTTTGTCCGCCAGGGTTGGGGGATACCATGGGACCGCGGGAATATGTGGTTCCCGGGTCGGAGCAGTTAATATTGCCGGGCAAAACAGAGGGAGAGATTTCGATCAAAGAATAATTCCGGCTGAAGTTGAAAATCCCAGGAGTCTAATTCACCTCAACCGGGATACCCGGGAAAACGGCTTGCCAAGTCACGCGAGTTGGCCCAGCGCATTTATCACTGGCAATCTGGGTTAAGTTTGCCGATTATGCGGCCGATAAATCTAAACGGCGGATGACGTACCATTGCGCGCGATCCATTCTTATCGCGCCAGTTTGCCCGGCGGTTTCGTGCTAGCAAGCTGCGTTTTTTTATTCATCACGAACAGCCACGAGGGTTGTTCCGCGCCCCCCCGGTTTGGCCCACGAATATTTACAGGATGCAGGCCATGCAACAAATTGCTGGAATTTTTTTGCCTGATCATGAAGCGCACATGCCCGCGTATCTGCGGCAAACAGGTGGGGCATACCAGTCGAAGCAATTGCAGCGGGCACTGCAGTTTGTGACCAACTGGCGCACGGCCGTGGATATCGGCGCGCATGTGGGGACTTGGAGCAAGGCCCTGGTCCAAAAGTTTCAGCGCGTGATCGCGTTTGAGCCGCTCCCCCAACTGCGCGCTTGCCTGGAAAAAAACGTAGTGAGCGACCGGTTGCAGATCATCCCGATCGCGCTAGGCAACGAGCATGGCGCGGTCAGTTTTTCTTATGACGAGGCGCATTCCGGCGCCACACATGTCGAACCGGGCAAGGCTGGCCTGATCCCCCTGGGCATGCTGGACGATTTTCGGCTGGAGGAAGTCGATTTTATCAAAATCGACACCGAGGGGTTTGAATTGCCGGTGCTGCAGGGAGCCGCCAAAACTTTGGCCGCCAACCAACCGGTGATCATTGTTGAGGACAAGCTGCACGGCGTCAAACATTACGGGCAGCAACCGTACGCCGTGATCGAATTTTTGGAAAGCCTGGGAGGGGTGATTCTCGACCGGATTGTCGACGACTTTATCATGGGCTGGCCAGATACTCCCGGCAAAGTCCGCAAAACAGCCCCGCGCGAGGTGGAGCAGCAATTTGCCGAATGCATGGCCCGCCAGCAGACGGGGGATTTGCCGGGGATGCGTTTGGGCTTTCGCAAGCTGACGCGCGAATTTCCCCGCCATGCCGAATCCTGGAATATGCTAGCCATTTGCGAGTTGCAATTGGGTCATATTCGACCGGCGGTGGCCGCCGCGCTGAACGCCGTCGAGCTGCTCCCCACGGAGGCCCGCTTGCAAAATACACTCGCCACGGCGTTGTGGCTGAATGGAAATATCGCCGACGCGGTCGATACGCTCAAACGCGCGCTGCAGATCAACCCCGAACTGTTTGAGGCGCATTTGAATCTGGGGGAAATATATGAACATGCCCGCGACCATTCCTCGGCGTTCGCGTGCTTTCAGCAAGCGTTGCGGATTCGGCCCAATTCTCCGCAAGTGCTGATCAAAATGGGACGGATTCACGCCGCGCACGGATCAACCGCGCAAGCCAGCACCTTGTTTCGCCAGGCCTTAACCTTGGATCCCGCGCAGCGTAAAGCCCGCGAGGAACTGCAGGCCCTGGAGAGCCGCTCCCGCGCGGGAATGTAGGTTGCGCCCTTTTCCGTGAGGAATCTCATCCCGCGACGGCGCTAATGTGGAAGGCAGGGCCTTCTTCAGGTCCCTTGACGAATTGCCAGTTCCGTGCAGTGGCTCTGGGAGTCTCACGTTCAGTTAAATGTGGTTCCTGGTGTTCCCTTGTTGACGCGTCGGGCTGAGTTCCTCTATTTTATTCGCTCTTATGCGCATCACTTGGCTTGTCTCGGCGGAAATCACGGGGAACACGCCCGAAACGTGGGATTGTCAATTGGCCAGTGTGCGTTACCGCGTTCTGGCCCCCGCGCGGCAGCTGCACCAGCGGGGGGAGCATGTCGGCTGGCTCCGATTTGAGCAATTAGCCGAATTAGCCGCGGCGGAAAAAGGCTCGGACGCGGCGGACCATGATCACTGGCCCGCCGATGTCGTGATTCTGTCCAAAGTCTTTGCCCAAAACGCGGTTCCCGCCTTGCGTTATGCCCGGGCGCAAGGATCCCGCGTGCTAGTCGATTTGTGTGACGACCATTTTGATCATCCGGCGCTGGGTCCGGTTTATCACGAATTGTGCGCCCAGGCCGATGGCGTCATCGCCAGCACGCGGGCTATGGCCGAACTCATTCGCCAGCGAACCGGCCGGAGCGCCATCCAGATCGATGATCCGCTCGAAGGACCGGGGGGAGTTCCCCGGTTTAATCCCGACTTACCCCAGCGCCCGCTGCGCTTGGCCTGGTTTGGCCATCCAGTCAACTTTGACACCGTGGCCCCCTGCCTGCCCGAATTGCAAAAGCTATCCGTCATGTTTCCGCTCGAGTTGCGATTAATTACGGATTTAGCCGCCGTGCGTGACAACCCGTTTGGGCGGATCCTGGAAAAAGCCACCGGTCCGCGCTTGCAAATCCAGGCCCTCCCCTGGAGCCAAGCCCTAACCTGGCAAGCCCTGGCCGAATGTGACATAGTTCTCTTGCCCAGTTTGCCCGATCAAAAAAAACTAGTCAAAAGTCCCAATCGCGCCGTCGAGGGGATCCACGCGGGACGTTTGGTCTTGGCCTACCCGCTTCCCGCTTATACCGAATTGGCCGGGGGATTGTGGCTGGGTGAGGACCTTTGCCAGGGAATACGCTGGGCGGTCAATCATCCCGTGGCGGCGCGGCAACTGATCAGCCAGGGTCAAGTATTGATTCGGCGGCGTTTTTTGCCCGAGATTGCCGGCCAGGCCTGGGGAGGCGTGGTGGAAGCCGTGCTGGAACAAGAAGCGTGCGTCCCGTAAATCACCGACTGGCTGATTCCACGCTGGGTTGTCCGAGGGAATAAGTTTACCGGTTGATTCCTGAATCTTACGCCCCTCGTCCCGCCTGTTGCACCACGCGCTGCAACCGCAAGCGATTTTCTCTTTGTAAGCGCTGGCAATCCCGCAGCAATTTGTCCGAATCCGGGTAGCCCAACAGCGCGGCCAGTTTGGCCAATTCGGCCGGTTGTCGCGGCAGGTCATTTAGCGCGGTCATATTCATCAAACGCAAGCGGCCTTGGATCGTGCGCAACACCTGATAACTGGTCGTCAGGTAATCACAATCGTCGGCCGTCAGTAACCGATGTTCCCGCAACAGCCCCAAGGCCGCGAGGGTGTTGGGTTCGCGAATTTGCGGCAGTTCTCCCCCGTATTTTAGCTGCAACAGTTGCACGATGAATTCGACATCCAAGACCCCCCCCGGTCCCCGCTTGAGGTTTAAATCCGTGGCTCCCTCTTGCATGCGCATGCGCATTTCATAAATTTCCGCGGCAAATTCCGGACGCCAGGGGTGGGCGTACATCGCCGCCGCCAGGGTCTGTCGCACCACGTCGTGGCAAGCCGCGCTGCCATGTACAATCCGTCCCCGCGCCAGTGCCTGCCGTTCCCACAGTTGACCTTCCCCCGCTTCAAAATAACGCAGGAATTCAGCCAGGGACGTGACCAGCCGTCCGCTTTTGCCGGTGGGACGCAGGCGGGCGTCAATCTCGTACAATTTGCCGTGCGGTCCCAGGGTTCCGGCGGTTTTTACAATCCGCTGCGCCAGTTCGCTAAAAAAGTGTTGGTTGCTGGTCGTTTCGCCGCTGCGTCGAGATCTGCGCGCATGAAACGTGCCTCCATCGCCACTATATAAAAACAGCAAATCCAGGTCGCTGTGATAGTTGAGTTCCCGCCCTCCAAATTTGCCCAACGCCACCACGATCAATTCCGCTCCCCCACCTCCGCCGTCGGATTGGCTGGCTAATTGCGGTTCGCCATATTTTGCGGTCAAGCGGTCAAATTCGGTCTGGGCGATCTGGCTTAGGACCGCCTCGGCGATGTTGCACAATGCTTCGTTGATCCGCTCGACCGGCTCCTTGTTTAGAATGTCGCGCACGCCCACGCGCAGGCGTTCGGCCTTGGCAAAGCTGTGCAAGATGGGAGTCACATCCTCGGCTCCGCGGGCCAGTTCTTGCAATTGTTGGCGTAGTTGCCCGGCGGTGGGAAGTTTATCCAACAGCAGGCTATCGAGTAATTCGTCGATCATGCCGGGATTTTGCGTAAGCAGGTCGCACAGATACGGGCTTGAGGCGCATAATTCGACATATAACTCGAGCGAGGGGGGGTTAAAGCTAAAAAGTTCCCACAATACCGCCTTACCACCCAAATGATCACTGACGCGGGTCAAATTCTTGAGGGTGGCGTCGGGATCGGCGGTGGCGGAAAGGGCCGCCAACAACCGCGGGGCGATCGCCGCCAAAAAGTGTCGACACCGCCGCTGTGACAGGTACCGCACGCTTTCATGCGCCAGGGCCAGCAAGTTTTGATACGCGGCCGTATTGTCCGCAAAGCGGTATTTGGACAGGACTTCGTGAATCAGTTCCAGACTGGGATCGGGGTCAAAAATCAGATCGCTTTCCGGCGCCGAGGTTTCATCATCGACAAACGCATCATGCAGCAAATGGTCCAGGATTTTGCGGTTGAGTTGGGTCACACGCTCTAGGTCGGCCATGAACGTCGATTGTGGAGTTCCGGCGGGGGTTTCGCCGTAGCCCAGCCGCAAGGCCAACCGCCGCAATTCGGCTGGTTGGGCGGGAAGGCGATGCGTTTGCAGGTCGTACATGATCTGCAAATAATGCTCCACCCTGCGTAAAAAAGTGTAGTTTTCTTCCAGAAGAACGCGTTCTTGATTGGTCAGGCAGCCAGCGTTTTCCAGTTCGACAATCGCCGCCAGGGTGTTAGTCGTGCGAACGCGGGGCAAATCCCCCCCGTTGAGTAATTGCAGAAATTGAATGACAAATTCGATATCGCGGATGCCCCCCCGTCCGCTTTTGACATCGGTGGCTTCGCCGCCGGCGCGGCGGGCCCGGCCCTCGATCCGACGCTTAAGCGCGCTAATGCCCGTGATATCCGCCCGACTCAGATAGCGGCGATAAATCCACGGCTCTAGCCGGGTAAGAAACTCCCGTCCCACCGCCAGATTTCCTGCGGCCGCGCGAGCCTTGACTAGCGCCTGGCGCTCCCAGGTCCGGCCCGACAGGTCGTAGTAATGTAGCGCGGCCTCGGTACTGGTGATAACCAGGCCGCTTTGCCCGCCGGGTCGCAAACGCAGATCCACGCGGTACACGCTACCCAGCGCGGTCGATTCCGTCAGCAAACGGACAATTTCGCGGGCCAGGCGATCATAGTATTCCTGAGCCGCCGCGGCCGCCAGGCGGTTCTGTCCCGCCGCCGCTTCATAGACAAACATCAGGTCAATATCGCTTGAATAATTCAGTTCATTACCGCCAAGTTTGCCAAACGCCAGCACGGCCAAACGGGGCGGAGCGACGGTTGTTCCCTTGGGCGTTTGTTTTTTTCGCAATAAGGTTTGCTCCGCGGCCAGGACCGCGGCTTCCAGCAGGGCATCGGCCAGATAAGATATTTGCCGCGTCACGGTCTCTAGCCGCAATCCGCGAATGATATCGCCATAGGCAATGCGCAGGGTTTCCCGCCGTTTAAAACGCCGCAGCGCGGTCAGCACGTGCCGCTCGTCCGGCAGGGAAAGCACTTCACTGGTGATTTCTTGAATCAAGACTTCGCGGGCCACCGCTTCGCCCGCGGTCATACGTAAAAGGTCGTAGCTTTCGGGATCACTAATCAGCAGCTCGCCCAAATAATGGCTGGCGGCAAAAATTTGCAACAGCGTTCCCAGCGATTCCGGTTCGCGCTCCCACAAGCTAGCCAAGCCCAGGGGATTGCGCGCGGCGCTGACAAAACGCTCTAAACTATTCAGCGCGCGGTCGGGATCGCTCAGTTGCGGTAGCTCCGCCAGTAGTTGCTGGCACACTCGCCCCAGCAATTCCGGCGGCAAGCCCCGTTGGGCCAGGCCGGTCAAGTTAGCCACGGCGCGGGGTATGTCTTGGACACCCCATGGTTTGAGGGTCGCGCTGGCGGCGGCGGGATCTGCCAACCATTCCCAAGTTTCAAAGACGGCCATGATGCGAGACGCGTTGCGGCTAAAATATGATGACAGTTGACTAGGATCGGTCACGACTCCCGCTGTTTTCAGGCCCAGGCGTGAATCCCGTGGAATTCTTGCCGTCCCCGTGTCAACCTGCTCCCGCTCATTTCCCCCGCAACAATTGTCATTATATCTGTCACCCGCCCAAAGTCCCAGCCCACCCCCCCCCGTCATCTTCGCTAGGACAAACTGACTAGGAACTCTCTGGGTGCCGCCGTATGATACATGTTAGCCTTGTAAAAAAGAGCTAATCAAATCCGGCAACTTTAGCGCGGGGCCTATGATGAAAATTGTACTGACACGCTTTCCTTGGTGGGGGTGGCGGCTGTTTTTAGCTGGTCTGCTGGGGACGAATGGACTAGGGGTGGGAATTTGGCCCGCCCTGGGCCAACCGGGTGAGCCCGCTTCGGCGGCCAATTCCGCACTGCTGGCCGCCTGGGAAGCGGAACTGACCGCCGCCATTGCCAAATGCGAAAAATCCGTGGTTGCCATCGCCCGGGTCGATCCCCAGCCCGCGCCTGCCCGGGCTCCTAATTTGGCAAATGGTGCCAACCCACAACAACCACTGCTGTTACGGGCGTTGGATGACCCCGATAGCCCGGATTTTCGGCCAGATTTGTTTGCCACGGGCATCGTGGTTGATAAGAACGGCCTGATTTTGACAAACTATCATGTGGTGGGGCTGAATAGCCAGCATTGGGTGACCACACCGGATCGACGGCGGTACCGCGCCACCATCAAGGGGGCTGATCCGCGCAGCGACTTGGCCGTGCTGGAGATCGCGGCCACCGACCTGACACCCATGCCCCTGGGGGATGGAAACGCCCTGAAAAAAGGGCAATTCGCCATCGCGCTGGGGAATCCCTATGCCATTGCGGAGGATGGCTCCGCCAGCGCGGCGTGGGGCCTGATTGCCAACCTGGGTCGAAAAATTCCCGTGGATCAAACGCAGCCGCAGGCGGGACGCGATAAACTGTACCATTATGGAATGTTGGTTCAAACCGATGCGAAGCTCAATCTGGGGACTAGCGGCGGCGCGCTTATTAACCTGCGTGGCGAAATGATCGGCCTGACCACCGCGCAGGCGGCATTGTCGGGTTATGAACAGGCGGCCGGTTATGCCTTGCCCGTGAATGAAACTTTTCGCCGCGTGGTCGAGACACTCAAAGCAGGCCGCGAGGTCGAATACGGATTCTTGGGGGTCAAACCAGAAAACCTAACCCAAGCTGAGCGGCAAAACCTGCCGGGTGATTTGGGCCAAGGAGGGGTTCGCATTGCCGAGGTCGTTCCCGGGACGCCCGCCGAACGAGCGGGGGTGCGGGCGGGGGACCTGCTGACGCATATTGACCAACAATTACTGCGCGACACGGACGATCTGGTCCTGCGGATGGGGCAGTTTCCCATCGAGACAAAATTGCCGGTGCGGTTGGTGCGTAACCAGCGTCCGCTGGCATTGGCGGTGGAGTTGACCAAATATCCGGTAAAAGGGGAAAAGATTATCACTACTCCTCCCGCGCTATGGCGGGGAATGGGGATCGATTTTGCGACAGCGCTGCCGGACGACTTTGAACGGGTGAACCGGTTGCCGCTGTTTCGTGGCGGCGGGGTCGCCGTTTTGCATGTCACGCCGGGAAGTCCGGCCGCCACGGCGGGTTTGCAGTCGGGAATGTTTATCACCGCCGTGGGAGAGCAACCCATCGCCAGCCCGCGCGAGTTTCGCGCGGCGGTGGCGGAATTGTCCGGCCCCGTCCAGTTGCAAACAATCACTCCCGCCGGAGCCAATACCCAGCTCGAGCCGCGCACCGTCATGGAAGGGGAAGCCCCCCCCGACGCGCGCTAAAATTTTCGTGCTAGCATCCTCGCGCCGGACCCGCGGCGGTAGCAGATAATCCTCGACGACCTTAATTTTTGATTCAAAAATTGCGGCGGTTTTTTCCATTTAATTCCGCCTTTCTCAGGTAAGTCGGGCACGCACAAGGGCCTAAGGTAGCTTTTGTCGGTTCTGTGGGGAATCGCTCTTGACCCTGTGGGCGATCTTACCTATTCTCTCGCCGATTTGTAAAACTTTCCGCCGCGTCACAATGTCGCGCGGCTTTCATTGGGATTTTTATATTTTTGCGGAGAATTACCATGACCCAGCGGCAAAACCCCGGCAAATCCAGTCATACAACCTGGCAGCGACGATGGCTGCTCGTGGGTGGTCCGTTGGCGGTGATTGGAGTCAGCATGGCGGCCAAGGTTATGTGGACGAATCCCCAGGCTGGTGCCGCGGGTGTACCCGGTCAACCGGCCCGTCCGGCGGCTGTGGGGGGGGTAAACCCCGCGGCGGGCACTGCCCGGCAACCCGGCGCTCCGGCCGCGGTCCAGCCCAAGGCCCTGCCCCAACCCGGCGCGGCGAATCCGCAAGCGCAGATCGTGGCCAACATTAATGGCGAGGAAATCTCTCGCGAGGAATTGGCTTCCGCGTGCGTGCAACGGTTTGGCAAGCCCGTGATCGAAAGCATGATCAATAAACAATTGATCGCCCGCTATTGCGCTCAGCAAAAAATTCAAGTCACCGACCAGGACGTGGCGGTGGAGATCGACCGTCTGGCCCGCAAATTTCGGATGACCAGCGAAGACTACCTCAAGATGCTCAAACAAGAGCGCGGCATCCAGGCCGAGCAATACGCTTCCGAGATCGTCTGGCCGACGCTGGCCCTGCGCCGTCTGGCCGCCCAAAAAATCACCCCCACCGAAGCTGAGATCGACCAGGCCATCGAAGCCCAATACGGCGAGGCGATCAAAACCCGCATTATCATTTGCAACGACCAAGCCACCGCCCAGCAAGTCTGGCAACAGGCCCGGCAAAATCCCGATGACTTTGGCGCGCTAGCCCGCAAACATTCCCAGGATCCCAGCGCCAGCGTGGGGGGACTGATCCCCCCCATCCGCCACCACTTGGGCGAGCCGGTGCTGGAAGAAGCGGCTTTTTCGCTGAATGAAAGCGACCGCGTGGTTTCGGAATTACTGACGTTGGATTTGCCCACGCCGGAGGGTACCACTCCCGTGCGGCAATTTGCCATTTTGAAATACGAGGGCCGGTTAAAGCCGGTGCCAATTCAGCGGGAACAGGTAGCGGCTCAAATTCGGGACGGCATTGTCGATAAAAAACTGCGCGAGGAGGCCGCCCGCATCTTTGAAGCGCTGGAACAACAGGCCCAGGCCGACCGGGCGATCGTGAATGTGGCCAACGATCCACGGTTAAAGCAGCAATTTCCCGGGGTGGCCGCCCAGGTCTACCAGCAAAATATCACGCTGGCCCAGGTGTCGGAGGAATGCGTGAAGCGGCACGGGATCGAGGTGTTGGAAACGATGATTTCCAAGCGGATGCTGCAGCATGCCTTGCGGTCGAATCAGATGCAAGTGACGCAGGACGACCTGGACGCCGAAGTCGCCCGCGCGGCCCTGATGATGGGCAAAAAGAACGCGCAAGGGGGGCCGGATGTGCAAGCCTGGCTGGCCGCCGTGACCGAGGAAAATGGCGTCAGTGTAAAAACGTATGTGGATGATAGCGTCTGGCCATCAGTCGCGCTGATGAAACTGGCGGGGCAGGTCGAGATCACCCCGGAGGACCTGCAAAAGGGGTACGAGGCCAATTACGGCCCGCGCGTCAAATGCCGGGCCATTGTCATGAGCAACCTGCGCAAAGCACAAGAAGTTTGGGAGGAAGCCCGGCAAAATCCGACCAAGGAGCACTTTGCCAAACTGGCCGAAATGCACAGCATGGACCCTTCGAGCAAGGCCCTGCAGGGGCAGATTCCCCCTATTCAACGACATGGGGGCCAACAAGTGCTGGAGGAAGAGGCATTTAAGCTAAAGCCGAACGAACTGTCCAGCATCATCAACATGTCCAACAACTACGTGATCCTGTTCTGCGAGGGGTACACCCAACCCAGCCAGGTCCCCTTTGCCGAGGTGCAACAAGACATCCAGGACGACCTGTACGAAAAGAAACTGCGGATTCAGATGGCGCAAACCTATTCCGAGTTGAAGGAAAACTCGCGGGTGGATAACTATCTGGCCGGGACGATGCACTACCCGACCAAAAAAGCCGCCTACCAGCAAGCGGCCGGCGCCGCGGTGGACGAGATTCCCGCCAACACCCCGACCGCCGCCGGAGCGCAACCCGGCCCGCGCCGCTAGGCGCGGCGGCAGGGGCAGGGAAGATGGGGTAGGGGTGAGGGAACAGGGAACGGGGGCAGGGGAGCCACGGGTGGCGGGGGACGAGCCCTAGCGAGGACCCCGTCGGGCAAAGTCAGAATTCAGAATGAAGAAGTCAAAATTGCTGCATTTCCAATCTACTTCTGCACTCTGCATTCAGCATTCTAACTTTGATTGGGGGACGATGATTTGGCCGTAGCGGCGAGTTTTACTCGCCGAACTGGCCGTAGCGGCGAGTTCCACTCGCCGAATTAGTTTTTAGTTACTGGTTTTTGGTATTTGGTTCAAAAGTCTTTCTAGCGCAAATCGGTTACAACCCCTAGCCCCGGGTTAGAGTGCAGCGACCACCCGAGGGACGCAAAACAACCCCTCCCCTATATTGCCGCGACGCCCACAATGCCGCCGCTGGCATCGGCGGTATGTTTGCCTGTTCGCACAAATATATTTACGCAGCGAAATTGCTGCCACTTCTACGTCACGAAACTTTGGCGAGGTTAATAATGAAAGATTAAAATGAAATGAGGCTCACCAGACCAATCGATTAATCCCTTATTAAGGCAATAGCTTATGTTTAAATTAAACACAAATAATACAGTTGTTAAACTAATTTTATGCGCATTGTGTATTTTAATTATTGCCGCCTTCACTTACTGGGCAATTCAATTCGGGGGCGTCAAATTTCAGTGGAGTTTCTGGTAAATGGGTTAGGACAAAAAATGCCTGATGCTTATCCAGAAATGGCAATTCCAGAAGTGCGAGGTAGCGGCATTTGCCAAAATTCCGGCTGACTGCCACACATGGCAAGAAAACATGGAATTCTTTCTCGTAACTCTGGCTAGTTGCTCTACTATTCCCACGACACTCTGGCCAGTTCCGCTACTGAAAATTTATTTCCCCAACCGATTCAGCGTGTAGTACGCCTCCGGGTGCAAGAGCGGCTGGCCCGTCGCGCTGCGAATGCCGTCCAGGTGGAACTCGTGGATGTGGCCCAGTTGCAGGCCGTCGATCACCAGCCGGACGCTTTTGCCATCGTCCCCCGCCCGGGCGGAAAGAATCTTGGGATGCGTGTGGTCCACCTCGGGGCTGCCATACTGGCTTTGGTAGATATAGGTGTAGGTTAAAAGCTCATAGGAACTTAGGTTTTCCACGCTCGCTTTGTCCACCGGCTGGGTAAAGGTCAGTTCAAACCCGTCCGGCTTGGCCCGCATTTCGTGAACTTCAAAAGGTGTTTTGCCGGTCCAGCGCAGCCGATCCAGCGAGAACGGCTTGCTCCCCCGCGAACCCCAGCCGCGGTTGGTCCCGCCGATAAACATGGTGCCATCCTCCCCCTGCGCCAGACTGAGCGCGCCCGAGCCAGCCCCTTCACGAAAGGGAAACGCCACACCCTGGTACTGGCCGTCAATCTCCTCCAAAAACACGCGCATCACCGTGCTATGGCCCTGATCAGTGACAAACATTTGCCCGGCGAAGGGGCCAAATTTGCCGCCAGAATGATCGGTGATGATCCCCGCCGCCGACTGGCCCATCTTGTTATAGGGGAGCAGCACCGCGGTGGGGACTAGTTCGGGCACGCGGGCCTGTTCGGGGACCATTCGTCCTCCATCCTTGGGCTGGGGGGGCGTTTTGCCAAATTCCGGGGTGTACCATTTCCAGCCGCCGGGATGGCCCATAAAGCCGCCGGGCTTGAGATGCTTGAGTCCGCAGGTACCGTTCCAGGGGCCTTGGTTGTCGGTGTAAAAGACGTCTCCTTTGTCATTCATGCCGATCCCCCCGGGGGACCGGACGCCGCTGCACGTGGGGACCGCCGTGCCGTCGGGCTTGATCCGCAGACACCAACCACGGTAGGGAACATCGCTGCTAAACGAGCCCGTCAAGCACAAGACCAGCCACAGGTCCCCCGCCTTGTCAAATTTAGAGGTAAACGCGTACTCATGGTAGTCGCCGCTGATTTCCCACCCATCGGCAAAGTTGACAAACAGATCAGCCTGGCCATCGCCGTTGGTGTCTTTGAGCTTGGTGATTTCTCCCCGCTGGGTGGCATAGAGGTATCCGTCCCGCCAGGCCAGGCCAAGGACTTCGTGCAGGCCGCCGGCGAATTTTTGAAATTTGACTTTATCAAGCGTCGGTTCGAACAGGCCAGAAATGGTGTAGATGTCGCCGCGGCGGGACGCGAACGCCAATTGACCGTCGGGAAGCAGCTCCAGCGCGCCCGCCTCCAGCACGATGCCATCGGGAATGGTCACCGGCTCGAGCGTGTAGTATTCCCGCTCTTTTTCCGCCGAAAACGTGCCATTGCGTCCGGCGGGTTGGGCCAACAGCGGAATGGTCCACAAGAACCCGACGGCTAGGAGGCCCAGGATCATGCCGAAGCGGAATAAGCGTGCGATCAAGGGTGGGGATGTGCGAATCATGATCAAGGAATGGGGAAATGTGGATGAGTGATTTAAAATTTTCAGATCTGGGATTTCAGATCAAAATTTCAAATTTGAGATCTCAAATTTCAGATCTGAGAATTGAGATTCAAAATTGATTGGTGAAACCTGTTTCGGCGACGGAGTCGCCTCCTACCAGTGATACTCGAGCGTCAATTCCGACTGGCCTGCTCCACCAATAGGCACTAGCAATTCCTGCTGGTTGTTTTGGTCGCGCAGTGTCGCCGTCAGACCGTCGGGGAGTTGCAGCTTGAGGATCAGATTATCATCGACCCGATAGGTCCCGGCCCCTTCCGGCAAGGGGACAATTTTTCCCGCTGCCACGCGATACCACAAATCCTTTTGTCCCTCGGGCACGGTAAATGACAGCGTCCGCGTTAAAAAGTTTTCCGTGGTGTTGCTGCTTCCCCGGGGGAAATCAATCACGCGCACCAACTGGCCATCCGCCAGTTTGCCCGTGGGGGACCATTCGTAGCGAAACGCGGGACGTCGCTGTTCATCCAGCGAATAGCCTAAAAAGCGATAGCCCGGGGCTTTGGCCCGCATATCTTGCTCGGTGGATGGCCAGGGGGCCTCGGGATTATCCAGCCTAGCCAGGGGCGGTCCGGCAAATAGCTTGAGCACTTTGTTTCCCAGCGGTTTTTCAAATCCTTCGCCACGCCCTTCCCAGTGGCGTTTGCCATCCATGAATTTTCCCTGCCAGATCAGCGGCAAACTTAATCGGTTGGCATCCCAGGCGATATTCACTTCCTCGGGGTAGCCCACGCCGATGCCGCGGGGACTGGCCCCTTCGATGAAGTTACGGTAAATCACCGCTTCTCCCCCCACGACCAATTCCAATCCCTGCGTGATCAGGCCCGTGGGTGTTTTCGCTTTGCGGCCATCCTCTAGATACGCCCAGAGGGCTTGAATTTGGCGGGTGGGATCGCCATCCAGAATAGCGCGTTGGGTGCTTTTGCCGTTAATAAACGCCTGGGGCATGCGGGTGCCGGGGCGGTATTCGCTGGGGTTAAGCATATAACGGGCGAACCATTCGGGGCGCAGGCGATCGCGCAGGGTGGTCAGGTCCAGCGCCTGAATGCCCAGCGACTTTTGCCGGTTGAACATGTGGCAAGAGATACATCCCAGTCCCTCTTTGCTGACCAGGGCATGTCCGGCAGCTTTCAGTTCGGCCGGGGGATCGGAGGGAATTGGCAAAGAACTTTTGACCAGATCGATCGAGGCAAAATCCCCTGGCAAGGCACCGATATTGGCCTCGCCAAAGGCGGGCATGCGGGTATCCATGTAGGGGCGGGCGACCCCGTTGCCAGCCAGGACCTTGGTGATCCAGGTGGCAAGCAGTTTATCCCCCACGCCCGTGAGCGTCGGCGGCAAACGTCCTTCATCCCCCAGGTCGGGGCTATTGGCCGTAAAGTAGGGGTCGCGCTCGCGAATGACGCCGCCAAAATCCTGGGTGTGAGGTGCTTCTCCGTTATTACCTGCTATCAGCGGAGCGGAGCGTTTGTGGCAGGCATAGCAGTTGAGCGCCATCAGACGAAAATGCGTCTGTTCCGCCAGAGAACGTTCTGGCAGCGCGGATTTTTGGATGGAGGTCAACGCCTCCCGCAAGGCGGATTGCTGCGAGTCATTTAGCTGATAGAAGGGATGAGCTGCGGCGGGTTGGGGGGCCAGGCAACCGGCTTGGCCCCGAAAATCGACAATCGGCGGTGCGGCTTTTCCCGGAGGATTGTCGCCGGTTGGACCCAATTGATGGCAATTGGCACAGCCCACGGTCGTAAAGAGCCGGGCGCCTTCCCGGGCTAGTTGTGCATCCACAACAAACGGTTGCTCGGCGGGGGGGGGATCCTTGGACGCGGTCAACAGCGCGCTGGGAATCGGTCCCTGTTCGATATTTGGCCCCTTGAACTTCACGTTGAGCGTGGCTTGGCCACCGCCTTGAAAATAAACCAGCCGGATCGCATGCTTGCCGGGCTGCAGGGTAATTGTCCCCGACTTTTGCTGGGTGGCATGAATGCCATCATTGTCTACGACCAATTGGTCATCGATCCACAGCCCCGTGCCGTCATCGGAGGAGACAAAAAACGTGTAGTCCCCCGCGGTCGGTATCTCCAGGTATCCCTCAAACTTCATGGCGAAATTGCTTTTGCCTGCGTATTCCCCCAGTTCAAAGCGAAAAGCATTGCCCACCGTGGTTGGTTGCAGTTGATCCAGTTCCGCGAGCGAATTGATACTATGTTCATAGATCGATTGCCGCAACGGCGCTGGGACTTGGGTGTCCTTGAGCAGGTAGTTCGCGATATCGTTAGCTTCCTGCGCTGTTAAATGCAAATGGGGCATCCGACCGCTGGGGCGAATGGCCAGTGGATTCTGCAAGAAGCCAAATAGGCCCGCCAGCGAATACTTTTCGTGCAACTTGCGCGACAGCGGGATCGAGGTGGCGTTCAGATCGATGCGGGGCGTGGCTTCGTCTTCATTTACCGGGGCGGGGCCGCGATCCTCGCGCGGGGCATGGCAGGCGACGCAACCAACCTTGTGAAATAAATTTTGCCCCCGCCCAATCGCCGCGGTATCAACCGCCGAACGGCTAAACGGCTGGCTGGCTAGCGATGCTAAATAATGCGTCAACGCCGCGGCCTGCGCCTGGGCCTGCTCAGGCGGCAAATGGGCGAGCAAACTGGGCATGGTCGTGCCAGGCTTGGTCCCGTGCGTATTGGCAATGAATTTTTGAAGAAAGCGGGGATCGGCCCGTTGGGCGATTTCCCCCAGGTAGGGGGCCTGCTTTTTTAATAACAGGGCTTCCGCCGCGGCGGGAACCTGATGACAACTCGTGCAGTTAAGTTCCCCCAGCAGCAAGTATCCGCCTGATAAAAGCTGCGCCGCATGCGCGGGATCCTCTCCCGCGGGCAGTTGGGCGTGCAGCCGATCAAATCCACTGACTATCGCATGGTCCGCGACGGCAACTGCGGGAGCCGGGCTCTGGGGGGTGGCGGTGACCGGAGCGACAAGCACCAACGTCATCCAGCCCAGCGCCACTGTGGCAAACCGAACAAGCGGCGAAAAAGCGTTGTCGGTCGCGCGAAGACCCCGCTGGCCAATTCTATCTTCAATCGATTCTCCGCTGACAGAAAAAGAATAATTTTGCGTCATCGTAAACATGGTAGGGAGTGAATCGTCAATGTTGGTAAATTTCAACGGAGGAGCGCGCGGCAATATGATTTTTGCGCGGGTCGCGCTCGCGGCAATCCAGGTGGGGGAGAAATCTCAGGCGGGCAAAGTTTCAGGCGGGACTGGCAGGTTCACAAATACTAATCCACTAGATACTAATCAAAAGAATTAGCAAATGCTAGTAAATTCTGCCCGGCAACCACGGTTACCAATAATGTCATTTTTTTCTTTGCGGTTACCATTTATTTACCCTCTTGATCGCTCAATGCTATTTTATGAACGCTTTCGCGCGTACCCATGATCCACAAACCATTCCCAAGCCGCCGTCACCGTCTCCCGAAGGTCCCGGGGCCGATAATCCAGCTCCGCCGCGGCGCGCGCGTAACTGTAATGATGCTCGATTCGTGACATGGCGACCGCCGCGCTATTAAAATCCGGCTCTTTGCCCGTTAAACGATAAATCAAGTCCCCCGCCGTCCCGGCCAGCCAAAGCATGGGCGTCCGGGCGTTGCGCCAGGGAGGTTTTGCGCCGGTAATCTCGGCAAACAGCGTCCAGGCGTCAAAATATGAAAGTGGCGTTCCCCCCAGGATGTAGCGCCGGCCGGTTTTTCCCCGCGCACAAGCGGTAAGAATGCCTAGCGCCACATCGCGCACATCGACAAAGTCGTTTCCTCCCGGTGGGCTTAGCTTGGCCCAACCGCGGGCCACTTCCAGGAGCATCCTGCCGGAGGAGGGCTTCCAGTCCCAGGGACCTAGCATATACACCGGATTGACAATCACGGCGTCCAGGCCGCGGGCCACTTCCGCCTGGACCGCCGCTTCCGCCGCGCGCTTGGTTCGGACATAACCACAAAGGACGGGATACGTGTCAGTGGGCGTATCCTCATTGGCCGGATTGGCCCGTGTTCCCAGGCCCAGCGCGTCGACGCTAGAAACATACAGCAGAAGCACGCCCGCGTTCCGGCAAGCAGTGGCAATACTGGCGGTGCCGTCCACATTGGCGGCCTGCATTAGGTCTTCTTGGGAAGATCCCAAATGCACAAACGCCGCGCAGTGGATGACGGCATCCACCCCGTCGATCGCGGCTGAGAGCGTGTCGGATTGGGTGATGTCCCCCCTCACGGTCTGAATGGGCAAGTTGGCCAACGAACGATCCAGCTGGGATTGCCGGACTAGCGCGCGAACAGAGTCGCCACGTTCGAGGAGCAAGCGGGTGACGTTGTTGCCCACCAGGCCGGTCGCGCCAGTGATTAGATATTTCATAAAGCGTAGCGGAATTCGCTAGAATTCCGTTAGTCATTCTCCCCGGAACTGTTGGCAAGTTCCGCTACGACAAACTGGATCACCCTTTACCTGGGTTGGGCCTCAATGATCACCGCCGTGCCATAAGCCAGCACTTCGGTCACGCCCTGCATCACTTCATTGGCGTCGTAGTGCATGCCGACGATGGCGTTGGCCCCCATTTCGGCGGCGTGTTGCAATAGCAGATCATAGGCATCCTGGCGGGCCCGTTCGCACAATTCAGTATAGACGGTGATATTTCCGCCAAAGATGGTTTGAATGCCGCCAAAAAAATTCCCCACGACGCTGCGCGAGCGGCAGACAATTCCGCGCACCACGCCCAGATTGCGGACGATGCGGCAACCTGGCAGTTCCAGGGCGGTGGTGACCCACTGGGGATCAATATGGGACTGACGGGCATTGCCCGTTCCGGTGTGCAGGGTGCCTTGGTAAGGATTCATGACGTGGATCGTACACGAGCCGTGTACCGTGGTGGGTATAAGTGAATCAAAAGTTGAATCAGCCCGTGGCTGATTTTAGCGCATCAACTAAACCGTTGGCAAGGGAAAGTTTTTTATCACAATGATTGCCAGATGCTCGCCATACATCTCTACCAGCCATCGTGGCAAACACGCACTGCCATCATCAAATCCCACCCCAGGGTTTGTCCCCTTTTCCCACAGTTAGCAGGTCGCGCGCGTCATTGTAGTCCCGCGCGGCATCAAAAGGCACGCGGGGATAGTAGGCGAATTAACCGGGAGACGCGTTCTCGTTGTTGAGCGATTTCAGAAAGTTGAATAACTCTTCCGGCTGAAAAGGCTTGACCAGATGCAGATCAAACCCCGCCGCCCGTGATTTAAACCGATCCTCGGGCTGGCCCCAACCTGTTAAGGCAACCAGGATAATATCCCTCCCCCAGGGCGCGGCCCGAATATGCCTGGCCGCGTCAAAACCATTAAGGTGGGGCATGCCGATGTCCAATATCATCACATGTGGCAAAAATTGCTCCGCTACGGACAATGCCTGTCTTCCATCATGCGCGGTTTGCGTGGTGTGACCCATCATCCGCAGCATCAATGCCAGGCTTTCTGCGGCATCGGTGTTGTCATCCACGACCAGAATTTTTTGACGGGGAAAATGATGGGCCTCCTGTGCGGAGGCCGGGTCGCCGACTGCCGCCGCGATGCTCCCACGGGGCAAAAAAACCGTGAACGAGCTGCCTTGTCCGTGCCCGCCGCTGGTGGCGGTAACTTTTCCCCCATGCAGTTCCACCATCCGCCGCACCAATGACAACCCGATCCCCAGCCCCCCCTGCGAATGCTCCAGGCTGCGATCCACCTGCGTGAACATTTCAAAGACGTGTGGCAGCATTTCCGCGGGTATGCCCACGCCATTATCGCTTACCGTAAGTTCCACGGTGGCGGGCGTGGCGGTTGCCGTCAGGCGGATTTTGCCCCCCCTAGGAGTGTATTTGGCCGCGTTGTTTAGTAAATTTGCCAGCATTTGTGCCAAGCGGGTCAGGTCGCCGGAGAGCGAGATAGGCTCCACCGGTAATTCCACCGACAAGTGATGCTCCATCTGCTCGATCAGGGGGCGACTGGTTTCCACCGCCTGCCGCACAATCTCGGCCAGTTTTAGGGAGGATACTTTTAATTCTATCTTGCCCTGGCTGATGCGGCTGATATCCAACAAGTCATCCACCAGCCGGACCAAATGGGAAATTTGCCGATCCATCAACTGTCGCGTTTCGGCAATCAGCCTTTGGTCATGTTCGGCCAGCTTCATCAATTGCAGCCCATTTCGCAGGGGAGCCAAGGGATTGCGCAACTCATGCGCGAGGGTGGCCAAAAACTCATCCTTGCGCCGGGCGGAATCCCGCAGCGCGGCCTCGGCCATTTTCAGGTCGTGGATGTCCGTCATGGTCCCCACCCATTTCAGCACATTCCCGGCATCATCTTTTAACGGGACCGTCCTTCCCGCAAACCAGCGGTATTCGCCATCATACCGGCGCGTTCGCGCTTCCACGCTAATGGCTTGGCCATGTTCGAGCGCCCACGCCCATAATTGCCGCAACCGGGGAATATCGTCGGGATGGTGGATTATATCCCAACCCCGTTGTTTTAATTCTTCATGGGTGGAACCGGTGTATTTTTTCCAGGCGGGATTTTGATATTCGGGATTTCCCCGGCCATCCGACATCCACAAAAAATCCGGCACCGCCTCGCCCAGGGTGCGAAAGAGGGCTTCGCGTTCGCGGAGGGATTCGACCGCTTGTTTCCGTTCGGTGATATCTTGGACCACGCCCAGCATGCGCAGGGGCTTTCCCTGGGTATCGCGCAGTAATCTCCCCCGCGTGCCAATCCAGCGATATCCGCCGTTGCCGTGCAAGACGCGAAATTCACTTTCGTATTCGCCTGTAGAGAGGGCCTCGGAGGTTTTTTGGCGGTTGGGCTCGATGTCGGGGGGATGCAACCGCGACTCGAACAAGTCAAACGTTATCGGCACGTCCGGGGGGACGCCAAATAACTCGCGCGTTTTTTCGGACCAAATGACCTCGTTGGTTAAAATATTCCAATCCCAACTCCCCATTTGAGCCGAATCCAGCGCTAGCAC
Organism: Pirellulales bacterium; assembly: GCA_033762255.1. Taxonomy (NCBI): domain Bacteria; kingdom Pseudomonadati; phylum Planctomycetota; class Planctomycetia; order Pirellulales; species Pirellulales bacterium. Next base: position 41,406 of record JANRLT010000050.1, read on the forward strand.
CAAGCGTTGGGAAGAGCTTTTGAGTTCTTCTTCCACCCGCTTTTGCTCATGGATTTCGGTGGAGGTGCCGAACCAGCGGTCAATTTCTCCGTTGGAATTTTTGACGGGGACCGCACGGGTAAGGAACCAACGAAATTCGCCATCATAACGCCGCATCCGAAATTGAGCGGAATACGGCGCTTTGGCCGTGCGGGCGGTATCCCACAAGGCCAGCGTAGCGGGGTAATCCTCGGGATGGATCATTTGGGCGGTTAGCTCCGAGGTTGCTCCAATCTGGCCGGTATAAATTTGCCATTGCTGATTAATGAAAGTGATTGAGCCCGAGGGATCGGTCACATACACAATCTGCGGCATGGCGTTAGCCAACTCCACCAACCGTTCCTGGCTGGCGCGCAGGTCCGATTCGGCCTGTGCCCGTTCCAGGGCATTCCATGTCCGTTCCGCCACATCCTGGACCAGCTGACGCTCGGCCAATGTCCATCGTCGCGGAGACGCGGATTCGACACTGACCGCCCCCACCCAAGTGTTTTGCTTATAAAGCAGGACCGCGAGGTAGGCCGTTGTTTGAACAGCGGCATAATTTTCGCGCTGTTGATCGGAAAATCGCCCGTCCTTGGCGACGTTTTCGACAATGATCAGTCCCCCTTCGGACCGCAAACTGTGAAAGAAATCCCCAAACGACTGGTAGGACACACTTTCCGGAAAAGGGGGGACCCCTTGGTGGTAGGCCCCTTCCACCGTCGCCATCTCCCCCTCAATTTTAAAATACGTTGCCCGATTTACTTTTAAATAGCCTCCCAATAATGTTGTCGCCCGTGATTTAATCTGGGCCGGTTGATTGATAGCCCGCAGTTCGTCGCTAAACCGCAACAGAAACTCTTGACGCGCTTGATTTTCGCGCAGTTCGGCCTCCAACCGTTTTTTCTCGGTGATGTCCTGGGCCACCACATTCAGGCCAATAACCTGGCCCCGGCTGTCACGCAGCGGAAACCATGATTCCAGCCAGGTATGCGTGACCCCGGGATCGGCGGGGGTTTCTCCTTCTAATTCCACATTCAAGAGCGGCTCGCCTGTTTCGATGACGCGCCGAAAGGCGGGTTCAATTTTGGGGGCCAAGTCAGGCACGATCTCAGACAATGTTTTGCCAATATGGTCCGCGGCGGGAATGCCGTTCATGGCAGCCATTTGCGCGTTCAGCCGCACATAACGCATGTTAAGGTCCATCTGCAGCATCCCGACCGGCGACTGGTCGTAGGTAAGTTGCAGTTGAAATAAAACTTCTTTTAAGAGCCGGTCTTCAGCAAAAACGCTCTGATCTTGCTGTCGTTCGGTAATCATCATTTCATAGGATAAATTAAAATCTGATGGCACATGACAATAGGCCGTATCAGGCCTTATGGAACATAACCACAAATTGTGTCCGTGCAGGGTAAAAGAGACCTGGTAACATCAACGCGTAAGAAAAAGTGGATGTAAAATAGCCATGAAGCTAGATTGTAGAAACTGCAGAGGCGATTGCAAGCAAATTTACACCAAACGCAGCCTATCCTGAACGCTGGAGCAAATTTCGCGGACTTCCTCAAAATCGGCGGGTTTAATCAAATGATAATCAAAACCAGCCGCCAAAGACCGCTGCCGATCAGCTTCTTGGCCGTAACCGGTGACCGCCACCAAGACGATCTCTGCGGTCCGGGGATCCGCGCGGAGTTTCTCCGCCACCAGCCAGCCGCTGATGTCCGGCAGGCCAATATCCAGCACCACGATCTGGGGTTGGTAGGTCACGCAAGCCTGCAACGCGCTATGCCCATCGGTCGCCGTTTGCACATCAAAACCCGATACATTTAACAAAGTAGCCATCATATGTACCGCGTCGCGACGATCATCAACCACAAGCACCCGTAATTTAGGCGTGTGAAGATCAGTGGTATCATGGGACATAGACATGAGTGACCTCCGAATCAATATTTGGCAAAATCTTTAAATCAACTCCAATCATGCTGTTGTAAGTTATTTTCATTTTTCAAGCTAGCATTCTGCAAATAATATGCCCAATGGTTTGTCGGCTTATTATTTTGGTTGATAGAAATAGTTAACCCCTTGCAATTTCCTCCGCGCCGCTTTGGGAGATTTGGCCTTCGTGCTAGCAAAACATTTTAGCGTTCAGTGGCATCATTTCACGCCCTGTAAAACTAGGCAATTTCCCCTTTGCTCCAGGCGCAATTGACGCCCCCGCCGCTACCTCTTACAGTTTGCAACCGCAAAGTAATCAAAGCTCCCGCGGCCCCGAGTACCGCCAGCCATGCCCCGCCACCCCCGCGCGGCTGCCACGATCGTTACCCCGCAACGCCAGCCCCATTTTGCTAGACCCATGCACGGAACGGAATCCACCGGCATTATCGAAAAACTCGCGCGCGATCGGGTCGCCCCCTGGCTGGTGCTGGCCCTGGCGGCGCTGGTTTGCTTTACAAATTTGGGGGGTGCCCGCCTGTGGGATGAGGACGAACCCCGCAACGCCGCCTGCGCCGCAGAAATGCTGGCCCGCGGCGATTGGGTGGTCCCTACCTTTAATGAAAATCTGCGCACCGCCAAGCCGGTACTACTTTATTGGCTGCAAATGCTGGCCTACAGCGCGGGGGGGGTAAATGAATTTACCGCCCGGCTCCCTTCAGCGATTTTAGGCTGTGGCACCTGTCTGTTGACTTGGTGGCTGGGACGGGGCTTGTTGGGCCGCGCCGCGGGATTGCTGGCGGGGATGATACTGGCCACCTCGCTCAGCTTTGACCTTTCGGCCCGCGCCGCCACGCCCGATGGAACGCTGCTGTTTGGCGTCACGTTAACCTTAACCCTGTTTGTTAGTGCCCTGGGGGGTATGTCCCCCGCTGGTTTTAGCGGTGCCACGCCGCAGAATCTAACTTGGCGGTGGATGTCCCTCATCTATGCCGCCATGGCATGGTCATTTTTGGGAAAAGGACCCGTCGGGGTAGTCTTGCCACTGGCGATCTTAGGACTGCACTTATTGATAGAAAAACTAATCAGCGTAGTGCCCCGAGACCTGAGCGGCTGGAGCTGGTGGAAACAGGCCTGGCCCCTGACTCCACGCCAGTTGGTCGCGTCCATCCTTGATTTACGCCTGTGGCTAGGGGTGCTGGTCATCGGCCTGATCGCCGGGCCGTGGTACTTGTGGGTGGGGCTGCGAACCGAGGGAGAATGGACGCGGCAGTTCTTTTTGTACGAAAATGTGCAGCGATTCCAGGAGCCGCTCGAACGGCATGGCGGGCCAATATACCTGTACTTTTGGTTTTATCCGGCGGCGCTGTTGGTGGGTTTTTTCCCCTGGTCGATCTTTCTGCCGTATGCCTTGTGGCATAGTTTGAAACATTCACCGCCAGCCCTTCAGCCGCCAAAATTCCCCCCGGCCACCGCGCAGCGATCCGCGCATCTGGCCGCTAGTATTCCCGTTCCAGTCTTTACCCATCATGCCGCCAGTCGCCGATTTTTATGGTGCTGGTTGGGCGTCTGGTTGGGAGCATTTACGCTTGCCAGCACCAAGCTGCCAAGTTATGTCCTGCCCGCTTATCCGGCGCTGGCAATTGTTATTTCGGCTTGCCTGGTTGATTGGCTGGGCCATGCCGCCACCATTCCACGTTGGCTCATGCGCTGCGGGTGGATCTGTTTGGGGCTGGTGGGAATGGGACTGGCCATCGCATTGCCGGTCATCGCGGGACAATATTTTCCTGACGAAGCCTGCCTGGGCCTGATAGGCGTTTGGCCGATGCTGGCCGCGGCCTGTGCCTGGCAATTGCATCATTGGCGGAAAATCCCGCTGGTGATTGGCACACTGGGCCTAACGGCTGTGGCGTTTTCGCTATCGCTCTTTGCCTGGGGCGCGCCGCGAATTAGCCAATACCAGACCAGTCCCCAATTGTTAGCCGCCCTGGCGAATTCCATGACAGACAAGCCGTTACCCCCGCTGACAATGGAAAATGACTCGCCCCGGGAACCGCGGCAACAGCCGCTGCCAGGGAAAAGTGCTCGGTCGATCGGTAGTTTTTACTATCCTAGTTCGAATCTGGTGTATTACGCGGGGAGAAAAATCCTTAGCTGTCCCGCTCCCAAAGCGGCGGCGGAACTGTTGTCCTCTGATCCGGCCGCCGTCATTATCACCCCTTATGATCAGTATGTCACCCAGTTGCAGCCGGTCCTTCCCCCGGATGTGCAAATCCTGTCGCGGCATCGACAATTTTTAAAACCCGGAGAGATCGTCGTGCTTGGGCGTGCTTTGACGGGCTTGTCCACCGCGGTCCGCGAGGCAAGCCAGACCCAACGCAAATAACGCCATTCTTGCGTGTTGGCTTTTTGAATTGCGGCAGCAGTTCGAAAAACGCATTTTTATATTTGATTTCCTTAAGAAAATCCATTTCCCCCTTCCGCCGATGATAAACCGACTTGCGGCATCGATGACATCACTATGTGCCACCTGACCAACGCCCTTCAGCCCCTACGCAAACATTTGTCGCTCTTATTGCGGATCGGCCTGAGCGTGGGCCTAATGGCAATTTTACTATGGCGACAAGATTGGCCGACTTTGGGAGCCACTTTTGCGCAGCTTGACCCGATAGGTTGGACGCTGGGCCTGGCGATTTTTTTGGTCTCGCAATTGCTCTCCGCGGTTCGCTGGCACAGCCTGGCCCGGCCGCTGGGATTTACCGCTGGCTTGCCACGTTTTGTGCGTCTATATGCCGAAGGAATGTTTTTTAGCCTGTGCCTCCCCTCATCGATCGGAGGGGATGTGGTCAAGGCGTACCGCCTGGGGAATACCGCCGCATCCCGCGTCTTGGCGGCTTGTTCGGTTGTGGCGGATCGACTAACGGGGTTATGCGCGGTGCTGGTCATCGGGCTGGCCGCGCTGGCCGCTCGGCAATGGGGCTGGTCGGGCGGGGGGGCGCTGCTCTTGGGTATGGTTTTTTACCTGGTGGCCTGCCTGGCAATGACCGCGGCGCTCATGCTCAGTGGAGTCCTTACCCGGCGACTTTCCCCCGATTCTCGCCTGCGCAAATTCACCGTCGCTCTCGATCCTTATCATGATCGGCCTAGTCTGTTCTGGCGGGGTATTGCCTGGGGCGTCGGTGTCCAGGGGTGCAATGTGCTCAGCGTCATGTTTCTGGGCCGGGCGTTGGGTCTGGAACTACAACTGGCGGATTACGCCGCGGTGGTGCCGCTGGTCGCACTAGCCACCACGCTTCCCATCAGCCTGAATGGCGTGGGCGTGCGGGAGGGAGCCATGGTGCTGCTTTTGGACGATTACGGCGTTTCGACCGAGGTCAGCACGACCCTGGCCCTGGTTTGGTTTACCGTGCAGGTCGCGGGGGGACTCTTGGGCGGGTTGGTTTATGCCCTGGCTCCCAAATTGGATGCGATTTCCGGTGATGCCAGCCTGGAAAATTCCCCACAGGAAGTTTACAAGCACGCGGCATAACAGTCGCCCACTATTATTGCTTGGTTTTGGCTTTAATCATTTTTGTGTGAAGGTCCGCCATGTCCGCTCTTGCCACGATCTCTATTGTCATTCCGGTCTATAACGAAGTCGAGACGTTGCCCCGGCTGTATGACGCGCTTGCGCCGGTGCTAAAGAACCTGGGCCGTGATTATGAAGTGCTGCTGATCGATGACGGCTCGCGGGATGGCTCTTGGGAAGTACTTTGCCAACTGGCGGCGCGGGATGCGGCCTGGAAGGTGATTCGCTTTCGCCGCAACTACGGCCAAACCGCCGCCATGAACGCCGGCCTGCACGAGGCCGCTGGCGAGATCATCATCACTATGGACGCCGACCTGCAAAACGACCCCGCCGATATTCCGCTCTTGATCGCAAAGCTAGAACAAGGCTATGACCTGGTTCACGGCTGGCGCAAGGATCGCCAGGACACCTGGCTGACGCGCAAAATCCCCTCGCGCCTGGCCAATTGGCTCATCTCCCGCGTCACGGGCTTTCCGATCCATGATCTGGGCTGCACGCTGAAGGCCATCCGCCGCGAAATCGCCCAAGATTTAGAACTGTACGGCGAAATGCATCGCTTTATTCCCATCCTGGCCCACTGGCGCGGGGCCAACTGCGCGGAGATTGTCACGCGGCACCATCCCCGCCGCTACGGCACCAGCAAATACGGCCTGTCGCGCACCGTCCGGGTGGTCCTGGACCTGATCACGGTCAAATACTTGACCAGCTACATGACCAGCCCGATGAAACTCTTTGGACGCTTTGGCCTGTTGTCGTTTGTGGTCATGCTTTTGGCCGGACTGGGGACCGCGGGCATGAAAGTTTTTGGCCAGGTCGACATGACGGGCAACCCGCTGTTGCTGCTCACGGTCTTTGCCGGATTTGTGGGAATGCAGTTTTTGGTCCTGGGGATGTTGGGGGAATTGGGCGTGCGAACCTACTACGAAAGCCAGGAAAAAACTTACTATACCGTACGGACACGATTAAATATGGGGGGCAAGGGAGCGCTGCCAGAGTTGCGGGTAATCACGATGCCGCGCGTCCCCGCTGCGGCATTTTCCGCGTCAAGCGTTGCGATTGATCCCCGCGTGACGCTCCCCGCGGACCTGCACGCGGCACTCATGACACTTTCTAAACATGGCTGGAAAGCCGCCCCGACAACTACGGAAAACACAGAACAAGAATTGCCGATCCTCCGCCGCGCGGCATAGTTTTGCGGTGTGGCATGTGGCATCAATTGTAGGAGGCGACTCCGTCGCCGATCTGGTTTTTGTTTAGCCGCGACGCGCAGCGGAACGCGGGTTAGAGACGAGAAGCAAAACCCGTACCGGCGAGTTTTACTCGCCGATCTGGTATTTGGTTGCTGGTATTTGGTTTTTGGATTTTGGAGGCTGGTTTTTGGAACTTAAGCTTCCTACCGCGAAGCGGTTACAGCACATAGCCGGTGGTTGAGCGCAGCGATACCACCGGAAAGTATGGAGGCTAATTCCCCCCTCTCCCGATAGCGACTTTCTCTTTTATATAAATCCCCTATCGGGAGAGGGCCGGGGTGAGGGATGCTGGAAATTGGTAGTTAGTATGGTTGTTAAAGCCAAGGACTATCCCGCAGATATCACAGCCCCCAGCCGCTGGGCTAACGCGGCGCCGGAAAACCAGACACAAAGCCGCCGATGACATCGGCGGTGGGGGTGCGTGGGACGAGGGTTGCGGGGCGCGGGGTGAGAGTTGCGTGAAAAATGTAGGAGGCAACTCCGTTGCCGAATTCCCCGTACCGGCGAGTTTTACTCGCCTAATCCAGCTCCAGCGGACCGAAATCTTTATAGCCAGCGCCAAAAACTCCACCTACTATCCCTCTGAATTCACAGCCCCAGCGAGCGCGGCGGCATAGGAAATGGTTATCCGCAACCCCCCTTCTGCATTTTTAATCGTAATTTTTTAATTTAAACCATCAAATCCTAACGTTCTCTTTGCTAAAATTGTAGTTACCCTCCACGAGCAATCTCCCATAAACTGACAACATTCGGGCAGACCAAATTATTCGGGGCAAACGATTTCATTCGGGGCAAACGATGTCCAACGCGCGTGATCTTTTCGGTGGCTCTCAACAAGGCCCAGACTCCCGTTCGGCCAGGCTCTTTTCCGCCACGCGCCGCCGCCGCGCGGGATTTGAACAGTTAGAAACACGCCTCCCCCTGGCGGGGGATCTGGAGTTGGTGAAGGATATTAATCAGGATTTCTATTCTTCGACTCCCGGGCTACTTGTCGATGTAGGTGGGACGTTATACTTTGTGGCTGAAGATGGAATCAGCGGCCAAGAACTCTGGAAAAGTGATGGGACTGAGGCTGGTACAGTCCTTGTTAAGGATATTTGGCCAGGGACTCAATCGTCATCCCCATTTTACCTGACGAACGTCGGCGGGACACTCTTCTTCAGTGCTGATGACGGTACAACTGCCAGGCAGCTTTGGAAAAGTGATGGAACTGAAGCGGGTACAATACGTGTTAAGGATTTATTTTTAGGTTTTGGTCCTGATCCAAGTAACCTAACAAGTGTTGGAGGGACGCTATTTTTCACAAGGATTGATGCGTTCAACAACAGCTCAGAACTCTGGAAAAGTGATGGCACCGACGCTGGAACGGTATTAGTTAAAAAATTTCTATCTGGTTTACCCGGTGCAAGCATACAACACTTGACAGACGTTGGTGGTTCTCTCTTTTTTTCTGCCAATGAGGGTGTCAGTGGCGATGAACTTTGGAAAAGCGACGGGACCGAAGCGGGCACCATCCTTGTCAAGGATATTCTTCCAGGAGGAGGCTCCTCTAGTCCTCGTTACTTAACTGACGTTGGTGGAACGCTTTACTTCAGTGCTACTGATGGGGGCAGTGGCCACGAATTATGGAGAAGTGATGGCACCGAGACAGGCACCGTCCTTGTCAAGGATATCCGACCAGGAACCGCATCTTCGTTCCCCTCCTCCTCGTTTTATTCCGGTTACCCTCTGATAATCAATGTTGGTGGAACGGTTTATTTTGGCGTCACTGACGGGGTAAGCGGCGCTCAGCTATGGAGGAGCGACGGGACCGAAGCCGGTACCGTCCTTGTCAAGGATCTTTTTACGGGTAATGCGTTTTACTCTACCTCTCGATCCTTGTATGACGTCAATGGCACCGTCTTTTTTGCTGCTGGCAACAGTGCAAGTGGCTTTGAGTTATGGAAGAGCGATGGGACAGAGTCAGGCACCGTACAAGTCAAGGACATCTGGCCGGGAGCTCGATCCTCGTTTGGCTTTTTTGGTGTTAGCTTCGTAACTAAAATCGGCGCGACGCTCTATTTTCAAGCTGACGACGGGGTCAGCGGCAGTGAATTGTGGAAGAGCGACGGGACCGAGGCCGGCACCGTCCGTGTGAAGGACATTCTGCCGGGTTCTAGGAAATCTGATCCTCGCTACTTGACCAACTTAGGAGGCACGCTTTACTTTCGAGCGGATGACGGATCGAGTGGCACGGAGCTTTGGAGGAGCGACGGGACGGAGGCAGGCACGGTACGTGTCAAGGATATCCGACCGGGCACCTTACTCGTTCCACCTCGCGACTTAACAGACCTTGGAGGGACACTTTACTTTACAGCAAGTGAACTGAATTCTAATTTTGAGCTCTGGAAAAGTGATGGGACTGAAACGGGCACAATCCTGGTTAATGATATCTACAAGGATTACCCTGGTGGGCAACCTCGCTATCTTACCAATGTTGCCGGGCTACTCTACTTTACGGCTAATGACCGAGTAAGCGGGATTGAACTCTGGAAAAGCAATGGAACCGTGGCTGGTACCGTGCGTGTCAAGGATATCCGGCCCGGAAACCAGAACTCTGAACCTCGGAATCTAACAAATGTCGGTGGGATACTTTTTTTCACTGCGGATGATGGAATAAGCGGCCGTGAACTGTGGAGAAGCGACGGTACTGAGGCAGGCACCGTACGCGTCAAAGATATAAGGCCAGGTATAGGTACAGGATCATATGGTGGTTTAAGCTCTAATCCTACTTTATTGAAAGAAGTCGGCGGAAAGCTTTATTTTAGTGCAAATGACGGTGTCAGCGGCTACGAACTGTGGAAGAGCGACGGGACCGAAGCCGACACCGTCCGCGTCAAAGATATCCGGCCTGGTTCATATTTATCAAGTTCAAGCCCTAGTAACCTTACGGACGTCAACGGAACTCTTTTCTTTATAGCCAATGACGGTCTCAGCGGTGTAGAGCTCTGGAAGAGCGACGGTATGGAAGCCGGCACTGTGCGCGTTAAGGATATTCGACCTGGAGCAGACTCCGCGTTCAATCCAAATTTTCCCGGATTCTTAACGAACTTCAATGGGACACTTTACTTTCGCACAAATAATGGAATCAGCGGCTTTGACCTGTGGAAGAGCGACGGGACTGAAGCTGGAACTGTTCGCGTTGCTGACGTCGATCCTCGTTATATTACGAATATCAACGGAACCTTATTCTTTAGTGGCTATGACAACATAGCTGGCCGTGAGCTGTGGAAGAGCGACGGGACTGAAGCTGGAACTGTTCGCGTTAAGGATATTTGGTCTGGAATAGCAAATGCCTATCCGATTAGTCTCACCAACGTCCACGGCACGCTCTATTTTCGTGCCAACAATGGGCTAGACGGCACCGAACTCTGGAAAAGCGACGGGACCGAGGCCGGGACTGTCCCGGTTCGCTTGCCTGGAAATCTGCCCCTCCAAAGCCCGTCGGCAATAACTGTTGCTGGCGACCGTGTATATGTCGCGGGCACGCGGCCAGATATCGGAACGGAACTCTATTCAATCCAGCTCAACCCCGCCGCACCTTCCGGGTTGACGGCCACGCCCACGGGGGCTAATAAAATCCAGCTTTCCTGGACCGATAACGCCACCAGCGAGACCGGCTACCGCGTCGAACGCTCCACCAGTGGCCCTGGTGGCCCCTTTACCACGATAGCCACGCTCCCCGCCAATGCGACCAACTACACGAACACGCAGTTGCCGTCGTATGTAAACTACACATATCGAGTCGTGGCCAGTAGCGCTGTGGGGGACTCCGATCCGTCCAACACCGCCACCGCCAGCACGACGCTGGAACTGATTACCGGCACGAGCGCCGCCGACACCTACCGTGTCCGCCGCAATGGCAGCCTGCTAGAAGTGTACGAAAACACGCTCCCCGGTCCGGGCGTCAATCCCGACTACGTGGCGGAATTGGCAGCGATGACGACCGGGGTGCTCACGTTCAATACGCTCGCCGGCAACGACGCGCTCGTGATCGACGCCAATGGCGCGGCGGATTTTGGCGCGCTGCGGTTTGTCTATAACGCCGGCGCGGATGAAAACACTCTGCAAATCTCCGCTGGCGCGGCGCGCGTCGATAGCACGGTGGTTGGCGGGACACTGGATACGACCGTCGACGCGGGGGCCACGCTCGTGACCGCGGGCCTGCGACAGCGGGACCTAGCACTGGCCGGGGCGAACTCAGTTGTCCGCGTCTTGCCCAATGGTTCGGCGGCAGGGCTGGTGGTCCTCACCCGCAATCTGTCCATTGCCAATGGCGCGGTCCTGGACCTCAACGATAACGATCTGGTCTTGCACTACGATCCGCAAGCAGCCAGCCCGCTCGCGGCCATCACCACACTGGTTGACAACTTTTACACATTTGGTCCCCTCCCTGGCAGCGGCGTTCCCCTTATCGCCAGTACTACAGTCGACAACTCCGGTGGCACGCGTGTCATCATTCCAGTCGATAATGCCAACAGCCAATTTGGCGACGTCGGCAACCCCTTTTACGACCTAACGCTGGGCGACAGCGGCGCGGGGACCGGCTTTCACCAGGTGATTGTCCGGTTTACCTATCCAGGGGATTACAATCTGGATGGGCAGGTGGATGGCGCGGATTATATTGTCGTCGATTCC